>CAYXXA010000006.1:10403-38249 GCA_964468965.1 uncultured Candidatus Peribacteria bacterium | reverse complement strand
AAAAAGAAGCCAATATGACGAAGCGACATGGTGAACAACACTCCAGTTATACACACTTTTTAGCATCATAACCACTCATATCCTACAGATTCATGAGTTAATATCTACTTTTCTAAAATTTCCTTCATGTGTTGCATTCTTTTTTCTATCAATTCCTTCGTTCCGATATCCTTTCGATAAAATAACGGTCCCTCAAAGTTTGAAATTTTTGATTCACAATCCGCAAGGGCTTCAGTCATATTCGAACCTTTTCCTAAAATACCAATAGCTCGTGACCCTTTGAGAATAAGTTTTCCATCTTCTTCGGCAACAGAAGCAAAATAGCAATTTTCGAGTGTTGGTTGTCGAAGTTCAATAGGAACATTTTTTATGGGATCATTGGGGTATCCATTGGGGCAGAGATATTTTACCACCGTGGCGACGGGTTCAAATTCCAATTTTCCAATAGCCGATAGGTTGCCTTCAATGGCTTTCTCACAAATATCAACAAAATCTGTCTTCAGGATTGGCAGGATATTTAACGCTTCAGGATCACCAAAACGAGCATTGTACTCGATCAATTTAATACCATTCTTAGTCTTCATGAATCCTCCATACATAACTCCGATAAATGGAGATCCGTTTTCTTTTTCCAAGGCATGCATAACCTCAACAGTGATATTGTGTGCGGTGGTTAAATCGTCTTTATCCAAAAAGGGGAGCGATCCACGTTCATCAGAAATACAGCCCATTCCGCCAGTATTAGGCCCTTGGTCACCCTCAAAGGCTCGTTTGTGGTCTTGTATCGCGGGTGTATCAAGCACGGTTTTCCCATCAACGAGTGAGATGAGTGAAAATTCTTCTCCTACGAGTTTTTCTTCTAGGACAACTCTTCCGAATTTTGTAATTGATTGAATAGCAAAGGCCTCTGCTTCCTCAAAGGTTTGAAAATGTTCTTCGGCTACGAGTACCCCTTTTCCTCCGAGTAGTCCGTCAGCTTTAACGACAATTTGTCCATCAAATTTATCATAAAACACTTTTCGTTTTTCATCATCGGTATCCACGGAAACTAAAAAATCGGGGGAACCCTTAAGGTTATATTTTGCTAAGAGGTTACGCGTGAAAGCTTTGGATGATTCGAGTTGGGCATTGGCTTTATTAGGGGAAAAACTTTTGACACCAATGCTATTTAGTACATCAACGGCACCAATTCCAATAGGATCATCGGGTCCGACGATTGCAAAATTTGGGTTTAGTTTTTGAGCAACTTCTTGAATTTTGGAAAGATTCATATAGTCACCGACGATAATGTTGGATTCACCAATAATATTTTTAATACCTGGATTTATCACTGAAGCAAAATTGTAGATATCTACTGACTGTGGACTTCGAGCAAGTGCTTCAACGATAGCGTGTTCACGACCACCATTACCGATGACGAGTATTTTTTTGGACATTGTTTTTGAAAAAAATGAAAGTTTTGAAAAGTATAAAAATCAAAAGCAGTATAAGGAAAATATGCCAATATGTCTTGAGAATTCCTACAATTTCGTGTCCCCAAAAATAACCAACACTCACAACGGTACTAGCCCAAATAGTTACTCCGAGGAAATGATAGAATAAAAATTTTAGTGGATTCATTTTAAGCCCCCCAGCAATAACGGAACTTACGGCTCGTATGCCACTCATCATTGCAGCAAAAAAAACCGTTAGTTCTCCATACTTATTAAAAATCTTTTGAGCCTTGTCGATTCGTTTTTTTGGTAAGAATACTTTATGTCCATGTTTGTCTAACCAATCACGCAGTCCATGTCGTGAAGCATAAAAAAGAATCATATTCCCGATAGGCGGGATCAGTAATGCTACTAAAAAAAGTGACCAAACGTCAATGCCTGAAGTATGTCTCGCTAATACGGCTGAAGAAAAAATAATGGTTGCTCCCGGTAAAGGAATTCCAAGATCATCAATAAAGAGGACGAAGCCAATTGCTAAAATACCGTATTCGAGGATGAAATTTTCCATAAAAGTATCGAAGATCAGAAGTCAGTCTTTGGGAAATAAAATAACAAAAGACGGGCTTCAAGAAGCTTGTAATGCTTATCGATGCTTGTTAATCAGTGCTAAAAGCTGATCCTCTGATTGGACACCAACGGCTTCATCTGCGATTTGACCATTTTTAAAAACCTTGAGAGAGGGGATAGACATGACCCCGTATTGAGCAGCCAGTTCTGGTTGTTCATCAACATTTACTTTGACGATTTTGGCCCCTTTTTCGAGTTTTTCGGAAAGGGATTCAATCGTTGGAAGAAGCATTTGGCAGGGTCCACACCATGGAGCCCAAAAGTCAACAAGAACAACGTTATCACTATCAAGTACTTCTGATTGAAAATTGTCTTTGGTTACTGCAGTTGCCATTTTTATTGTGGTTAATTAAATTCATTACCATTCTATTTTTTTCTAAAAAAAGAACAAAATAAAAATCATCTTTTTGGTAATCAGGGTGACTATACTTTTTATAAGAACTCTTTTAGATTCTCTTTCTTGGGCTTATGTTAAATTTGTGTTTTAATCAAATAAGGCACCCCCTAGTCAAAAAAATACTTTAGTTTTTTGTCTCTACGATAGGGGAGACTGATTATTCTTTTCTTCCTCAAGTGTTTGCAAGACACCCAAACATTCTTTTGCCTGTTGTGAGTTCGGATCAGACTTCAGTGCTAATTGAAAGGTGTTTTTTGCCTTCTGAAATTGCCCGGAATTCATATAACAAACACCTAAATCACAAAGAATATTGGGATCATGTGGACTCAGTGTTCGAGATCTTTCTAAAATAGAAATACCTTGCGCTTGTCGATTTTTATTAAAAACAGCCCATCCAAGACATCGTAAGATTTCAGGATGATTCGGGGCAAAGCTGTCAGCTTTAGTTAGCTCCTCTACGGATAAATTCCAATCTTCTTTGGCGGAAAATAAGAAGCCAAGGAGGTAGTGGGCATTAGAAGATTTGGGATTTACTTTTAGGGCTTGTGTCAGGGCTTTTTTTGATTTTTCATACTGTTTAAGGCTTAGGAAATTATCCCCCAATTCTTCATAGGCTTCAACACAATTGGGGTCTTCCAAAATAAGCTCATGGAGTTGCTTGATGGCTTCTTTGTTTCTTCCCTCTATTTTTAGATCTTCTGCTCTTTCAAGCATTCTAAGGACTTGATCATTATAATTCATTTTCATAAAATAATTATATAGGATTATCTTTCTTCTTATTATAGCGACTGATTTCTTATTTTTCAAGTTATTAGCCTTGTCATTTTGATGATTCGAGGCTTAAGTTTTATTTATCAATGAAAGCTTTAAGCGTTTGTTCAACAGATTTAGGGTTCTTCTTCATCGCATAGTGAAGTGTTGCTTGTAAAAACCCCATTTTATCACCCGTATCAAAGCGTTTTCCTTCTAAAATTTTCCCATAAAGTTTTCCCGTCCTTGCTAAGTAATTTACAAAAGCATTGGCTAAACGAATTTCATTATCTTTATCTGGTTTTGTTTGTTCCAAAATTTGAAATATTTCAGGAGTCAAAATATATTTACCAATAGATGCCAAGTTTGAGGGGGCTGTTCCAGATTTAGGTTTCTCAATAAATCCTGTTACTTGCCCATATTTTTTGTCAATAGGTTGATATTCAGCTATTCCGTATTTATGCGTGTCTTCATCAGGTACTTTTTCGAGTAAAACCACAGGTAATTTTTCCTTTTTCCAGATACGAATCATCTGTTCAACAGAATTTTTGCCCGCCCCATTATCGACGAGATCATCGCCAAATAAAACAACAACGGATTCATGTGGACCAATTAATTTTTTTGCTTGAAGAATGGCATGTCCATCACCAAGAGGTTCTGCTTGCCGAACATAAATAAAGTTAGCTAACCGAGAAATATTTTTAACCATATCCAATTCCTTTTGCTTGCCTTTTTGCTGAAGTGCATACTCAAGCTCAAAGTGATCATCAAAGTGGTTCTCAATCGACTGTTTACCTCGTCCCGTTACAATAATAATGTCTTCTATGCCCGCCGAAACAGCTTCTTCTATGATAAGCTGAATAGCCGGCGTATCAAAAATAGGGAGCATTTCTTTTGGCTGAGCTTTTGTAGCCGGAAGAAAACGAGTTCCCATCCCCGCAACGGGAAGAATCGCTTTTGTTATTTTCATTAAAAATAATTTAATTTTGGTAGGCCAGGTGAGAGTTGAACTCACTACCAAGGCGTTATGAGCGCCCTGCTCTAACCGTTGAGCTACTGGCCTTTGAAATATTTCATCATTTCAAATCGAAATGAATATCCTAACCCTGTACACTTTAAGTAATTTTTATAAATTTCCAAAAAAAAGCCCCTTATTTTTCAGGAGCTTTATTTTAAAATCAGTAACTAAAAATATTTAACCTATTGATTGTCTGTGATGCGTGGATCAAATTCAATTCGCGAAAGCTCTCGTGAATCAAATACAATGGGAGCTTTTTTGGCAATACTACTATTTTTTCGACTCCCTTCCCTCTTTGAAAGTCCAATACTGAAAGCATCTGCATGAGCAATAGAAAACAAGCCCTCTCCTGGTCGTGAATAAAACTGTTGTGTATTATCTGGTTTTAGAGCAATCGAAAAACCTACTGAGGTTTCGGTTGGAATGCTAATGGAAAGCCCTGTAACATCAAACTCACCTGTTCGAGCAATATGAATTTCTTTTTCAAAAGTTCCTTCATCATTAACAATTTTTCCAATGAAGTTAGAAGCTGGTCCTGTTCCAGAAACGGGGAATCTCAGTTTGAAGTGGAGACTTTTGAGTTCCGCTCTTTCTGGTAAGTCATTAGTAACAAGAACCGTTCCTAAATCTGTCCAATCACTATTTTTATCCATTTTAATAGTTTTGCCATTAGGTTTTGCGGTGAGTCTTATTTTTTTTTGTTTAATATCGTATCCTTGTTTGAATTTATTAAAATTTCGCGGACGAATAGCCGTTCTTCTGGCATCTCGTTTTTTATTTTTTTCAAAATTACTACTCTTGGATTTGCCATTAAGTCGTGGCATGGTCAGTATTTTAGCAAAAACCCAAGCAGCTTCATCTCGAGTAACTTTCTTCGTTGGGAAATAATTTAGATTTCGAGGGTTACGAATCAGTCCATTATCATTCATGGCTCTAATAGCTGGGGTATACCAAGCCTTGTTGGGAATATCTCGAAATTCAAGTACTTTTTCAAAATTATCCATATCAAGATCAAAAGATCGAGCAATAATAGTTGCAAATTCTGCTCGGTTTATTCTGGCAGCAGGTGCAAAAACTCTTTTTGATTTTCCCTTTATCCAACCTTTTTCACTCGCAATGGTAACCGCTCGTGCGTGCCACATATCTGGCGTTACGTCATCAAAGTAATCACGTGGTTCAATTTGAGTAAGATCAATTCCTTTTATGCGAAGAATTATAGTTACGGCTTCGGCACGGTTTAGTTCTTTTTTAGGACGAAATGAACCATCACCAAATCCTGTCATTATTTTTTTTTCATTTACGATATCTACAGCAGACTGAGCCCAAGTGGGAATAGTTTCTTCATCAATAAAGGTCGCGAAAGAGTGAGTGACTGGCAAGAACAATAAAAACGCTATTAATTTTTTCATGGTTGTTTTTTTATGGTTACTAAAATTATAAAATTACGAAAAAAGAAAGCAAATATTTACCGATTGAAGCAATTGATTTATTTAGATAAATAAGGTATAATTATGAGATGGATTTAACAATAGATCCGGTTTCACAAATAAATGAGGATTTTGAAGAGCAGGAAGCTCAATCAAGAGCAAAATTATGGGGTTTTCCTTATATAGATATTGATAAATTCCCCATAAATCCAGATGTTTTAAAAGGCATGAACAAACAAAGCCTTATTGATGCGAATGTATTGCCTTTTTTTCGTAATAAGAAACGATTGAAGGTTGCGGTTGTTCACCCTGTTAATCGAGAAACTCAAAGCTTTCTAGATACGCTGAAAGATTTTTTTGATATCGAAATTCATATTTGTTCCGAAAGTGGTATAAAAAAAGCTTTTCGTATTTTTGATACGGAGATTTTGAATAAAAAAACAGTAAAAGTTCAAGATTCTTTTGACGAAACAACGAGACTTGATTCAACCAATCAGCTATTTGAGTTTCAACAACTGGAAGAAAAAATCGAAAAATTAACGGTAAAACAGGCTCTTAATCAAATCGAAATAACGGCTATGAAGCTACGTGCTTCGGATATTCATTTACAACCGAGTGATGATAAAGTGGTACTTCGGTTTCGAATAGATGGAATTCTAAAAGACATAACCCCTATTAAACTTGATATAGCCAAAAAATTAGTTTCACGGATAAAATATGATGCGGGGATGCGATCTAATATTAGCGATATCCCTCAAGATGGACATCTTTCTTTTTTGGCTAATGGACGAAAAATTGATCTAAGGGTTTCGACTTTACCCACGGAAACGATTGAGTCGATTGTTATGCGAGTATTGGACAGCAGAAGGGGGATTAAACCTTTTCATGAACTGGGATTTGATACTCGTATTCAGGAAACAATAAACCGTGTTATTAGTAAAAAAACCGGAATGGTACTCTTAACTGGTCCAACTGGATCAGGAAAAACAACCACGTTATACGCTATGCTTTCTGAGGTTAATACCCCTGATAAAAAAATCGTAACCCTTGAAGATCCGATTGAATATCATTTACCAAATATAACGCAATCACAAGTAGATGAGAAGCGTGATTACAACTTTGATACAGGATTACGGGCGTTATTGAGACATGATCCAGACGTGATATTGATCGGAGAAATTCGTGACTATAATGTGGCGAAACTTGCAACGGAGGCTAGTCTTACTGGACATCTTGTTTTTTCTTCTCTGCATACGAATTCTTCAGTTGGAGCGATTACAAGATTAAGGAATTTAGGAGTTGAAAGTTTCAATATAGCCTCGAGTATAAATGCTATATTTGCTCAAAGACTAGTCCGACAAGTTTGTCCAGATTGTGCCAGGAAAGAAAAAATATTACTTCAAAAACATCCTCAAATAAAAGATGCTGTTTCGGATATTACTAAGGTCTATCCAGCGTTAAAATCTAAAATTCATCAAAATAGTAATGGGGAAGAAGAAATAAGCGTTCTTAAGTCCAGTCTAAATGGATGTGATAAATGTATTCATACGGGTTTTATTGGGCAAAAAGCAATCTGTGAAACGTTTGAAATAACCGATGAGATACGACAAATGATTTCTGCTGAATCAACCGAGATTGAAATTTTAGAATACGTAAAAACACATACTAATTTTTTGGAACTCTTCAACGATGGTATTCGACAGGTTTTACTAGGACAAACGACCATTGGTGAAGTTTATCGAGTAGCTGGATAAAAAGTATCTGTATAAGCATTTTCATGGTTTTCTATTTGGTTTATCAGGGAACTGAATTTGAGATGCCCTATTAGATTTGAATTTATAATGATTAAAAATAGTTATCAAAAAAGGTTACCTCTTAACTTTAATTGAACTTATTCAAAAATCTCTGATTGCTTTCTTTATATTTTTTATAGTTGAGTTAAGATAGAGAGGTCTTAAGCTCAGGAATAAAAATTTTTGTAAATGAATCAAGTTACTAAAAAAATTCGATTTGGACTTACCGCTATAAAAGGACTCGGAGAGGAGACCGTGGATACAATTATGCTAGAGCGGAAAAATGGAGGAAAGTTTAAATCTCTGCAAGATTTTGCCAAACGGATTCCTGCACGATTGATGAATAAGAAGACGCTTGAGGCTTTGACTTTTTCTGGGGCCTTAGATGAATTTGGAGATCGAAGAGCTATTGCCGATTCTCTTGAAGATTTGAGTAAGTTTGCCCGTGAACAAGAACAACAGAAAGAAGCCGGACAGATTGGGCTTTTTGGCGGGATCGATGAGTCGGCAGTTGATTTTACACTTAAAGATACGAAAGCGACGAAAGAGGATATATTACGATGGGAACGGGAAAGTCTGGGGCTTTTTGTTTCCGATCATCCGTTGAAGGGGCTTGGTGGATATTTTCAGAAATATGGAAGTCTGATTGGTAAATTGACAGCAGAAAATGATGGAGGCGAGAAGCGGACACTGCATGGCATTGTGACGGCCGTTCGTAAGATTACGACCAAAAAGGGGAAAAATATGGCGATCATTGAAGTTGAGGATACCTCGGGAAAAATTGAGTGTGCGGTTTTTCCAATGGTTTACGATAAGGTTAAGCCATCGGCTATGGAACGAGATGCTTTTGTCCGAATTAAGGGGAAAATTGATGAACGAAATGGGGGACTTAATTGTATTGTTAATGAGATTAAAGTCGGCGATTTAAAAAATATTCAGCAAATGGCTGATGTCTTTACCGAAACCGAAAAGAAAAAGGAATGTCAAATTTCTGAAAAAGTATACCAGATTAAAATTTCTGATGGAACTACCAAAGAGGTGGTTAATCAAATAAAAAAAATACTCATGGAAGCAAAATCGGTTAATCCCGAAGATCAAAAGGTTCAAATTCTAATTCAGGGAAAAATCATTGATTTACCTTTTACAATTCACTATTCAAAAGATTTAAAAAGTACTATTGAAAACCTTCTGAAGTAGTGATTTCGATGTACCTAGTATTTTAGGGAGTATCTTGCACCCTGTTAAATTTCCACTATTCTAAGCATAAATAAAAATAAATAATGCCCCAAAAATCAACATTTCATATGTTACAGGCACTAGTACTTCGAAGTCTTCGTGAAGGGGCTACGGGATTTTGGCGTAATCGATTTTTGTCGTTGACGACTATTTTATTAGGGGCTTTAATTTTATTTTTACTTAATTTTATTTTTGCTATTAAATTTTATGCCAATTATTCCCTTAAGAACCTTGAATCACGGGCAGATTTCACGATTCCTCTTCGGGAAGATGTTGATAGCTTTCGTTTGGGGGCGTTACAGAATGAGCTAAAAAGTAATTTCAAGGTAGATCTAGATCTTTGGCCACCAGATAGACGAGAAGACTTTATTATTCCCGCACGATTACATATAAAATTTCGAGATATTACTCAAGTAGAAGAGGTTTTAAAAACCACTCAAAAACTAACGTATGATGAAGTAGTAGGAGATTGGGACGCACAAGGAGAGCAAGATTTCGTTAATCTGATCAACAAGCTTTTAAAAGTACGATCAGGAGTCGAATCTGCCAGTAAATGGTTACTTGTTTTGTTTATGGGAGGCGGTTTTTTGCTGGCGGTAAATACTTTTCGTATGATGATTTTTGCTCGTCGAGAAGAAATTTTTATTGCTCGGTTGGTTGGGGCAACGACAAAATTTATAGCAGGACCGTTTTTGGTTGAGGGGATTTTATTAGGAATGATTTCGGCTATTATTGCTATTTTTACGTTTATTTTTATTTTGCGAAAAATAGATATTGTTCCAGGAGGTGAAATTTTTATCTATCTTTGGAATTATATTTTTACATGGGAAATTTTAACCGCGGCACTTGTTGGTTTTTTTGGGGCTTGGATTGCGATAAAAAAATATCTATTTAGTCCTCTTTCGCAAAAGGATAAAGTTTAGGTTTGGCTCATGATATTCCAGATGCAATCTTTATTATCATCTTCGGCTGGTTTATTTTTTCTGATTTTTTGACACTTTTCACACTGAAAAATAATTTGTTTTATCTCGGCCCCTTTAATTTCAAATTTAAGTGGGCGGAGGATGCCATGACAGGTTTCGGCTCGGTCACCTGGGTTTATATCAACGTGCTTGGAGTACAAACAGTTTCGGCAATGATCTCGGCATGTTTTGTTGGCCGGGGGGTTTTTATGTCCACAAAGTTCACAAGTAAAGGCTTCATTGATAATAGTAAAGCGTTTTGGTTTCATGCTGGGATTAAATCTCTCAATTCTCCTTTGTCAAGGGGGCTTAATAAAGTTTTGTTTATTTATTTTATTAAAACGGTAAACTATTCACGGTAGTCGATAAACTCAAAATATAATGCAAGATCTCACAATACTCCGTGCTCAGATAGATGAAATTGATATGGGGATTCTCGCCTTACTGGATAAAAGAATGAAGCTTGCCATTGATATCGCAAAGGCTAAAAAACATATAAATAAAGATATTTTTGATCCAGAACGAGAGCGAGTACTTTTATCAAAACTTATTGAACGAAATCAAGAAACGATTATTCCTGATGAAAAGCTGTTAGAGATTTGGGGGAAGATAATAGAGCTTTCAAAAGATACTCAAAACCAAGGATAGTCTTCTTTCAAATTAGGTGTTTTTATGGTATAATCTGACATAAAATAAATAAAAACACATGAAAAAAATTGCTATTATCGGAGCTGGAAATGTAGGAGCTCATACCGCCAGTAGTATTATTCAACGAGATATTTCAGCTGAAATATTTTTAGTTGATCAGGCGGAGGTTTTTGAACAAGCTCAGGTTTTGGATCTCAAGGATTCTCTGCTATTTCATCCTCGTGCACGAGTTTCTGGAGCAAACTTCGGAGATAAAGTTCTTTCGGAATGTGATATCATTGTTATTACCGCTGGGGCAAAACAAAAAGAAGGAGAAAATCGATGTCAACTTTTAGGACGAAATATCAAAATTTTACAAGAAATAAAAAAATCTATCGGAAAAATCAATCCGTCCGCGATTATTATTATCATCACAAACCCTGTTGATGTTTTGACAAAGGCGGCAGCAGAAATATTTGGTTTACCATGGGGGCAAGTATTTGGGACGGGAACTTTGCTCGATTCATCTCGGTTGAGATGGCGTCTTTCAGAGCGTTTTGATATAAATGTTGAAAATACTCACGGAATGGTGCTAGGCGAGCATGGAGATTCTGAGTTTGTGGCGTGGAGTACAGTTTCTGGAGCCGACCAACTTACACAAGAAGAAAAGGTTGCTATTGAATCAGAAGTGCGAAATGCGGCCTATAAAATTATTAAAGGAAAAGGAGCGACCTATTTTGGTATTGGAGCTACTTGTGCGGAGTTTATTGAGCAAATTTTAACGGATTCTCACGTGATATTACCAGCTTCTGTTCCCCTCAATGGACAGTATGGTATAGAAGGTATTGCCGTGGGAGTGCCTGCTAAAATAGGGGAACAGGGTGTTCTTGAAATTGTTGAAAAATCACTTACCGCTGATGAACACAAAAAACTGGAAAACTCGGCACAAAAACTAAAAAAATTATTTGAAGGGTGTGACATATAGATAAAAAGTTTATTTGCTGCGTTTATCCGTTCGTTCTTGCTACAAAAAAAGTTTGACAAGCTTATCGCGGCTCTTAGAATCGACTAGAATTTTACTATAAAAAAATATGATTAAGGTTATCAAACGAGCAGGCGAATCAGGAGAACGGTTATTAAAACGTTTCTCTGGGCATGTAAAATCAAGAAAATTACCACAAAAATTTAGAAGTCTTCGATATTTTGCAAAAAAAACACCTAAAGTAAAAATAAGAGAGGCTGCTGTTTCTCGAGAAGCCTACAGAGTGGAGGCAAAGAAAAAACAATTTTTGAGCTAATATAAGTGTGAAATCAACTTAAAAAATAGCCAACTGGCTATTTTTTTTTATATTTTAGATATGGATATATTAACCGCTACTACTTTTGGTATCAACCAATTGAAGCATCTAAAAAACCCTAGATTGGAGACAGAAATATTATTGTCTATTACGTTAAATAAAGACCGTGTTTTTTTAAAAACAAACCCCAATTTTCTTTTATCAAAAGCAGAACAAATCTCATTTCAACGGCAGATAAAAAAAAGGGCTCAAAATATTCCAATAGCTTATATACTTGGCTATAAAGACTGGAACGGGATTCGTGTCTCAGTAACGGAGTCTGTTTTAATTCCGAGAGATGAAACCGAAATCCTTTGTGCCTATATTCTCAAAAGTAAAGAACTAAAATCATCGTTGACACTTTTAGATATTGGCACTGGAAGTGGGTGCATCCCTCTTTTTATTACTCAAAAATTAAAATATAAAAAGATTGAACTTAAAATTTCAGCCCTAGATATTTCTTCCAAAGCTCTACTGGTAGCAAAACAGAATTTTGACCGTTTTAAGATTAAGGCTAATCTTATTCAATCTGACCTGCTAGAAAAGATTCCAGATCATAGCCATTTTGATCTTATCACAGCAAATCTGCCCTATGTGCCAGTCGATGCACCAGTATCAAAAGATCTTTCGTATGAGCCTCAAAAGGCGATTTTCTCAGGTCACGATGGACTGGATCATATTCGTCGTCTAGCCGATCAACTTAAGAAAAAAAATATTCGTTTTAAAACCCTGTGGTTAGAATTTTTACCACGACAACAGTTACAAATAGCAGAAATTTTTGCGGATTATCGTAAAGATTTTCTAACCGATGTAGGAGGAGAGATCTTTTTCGTAAAGATTAGACCTCACGATTGAGATATTCTTCCACAAAAATAGAAATTGAAGCGGCAACGGGAATAGAAAATATCATCCCAAGAATAGCAAGTGGAACGCCTCCAATAGCACTTCCAAGTATACCACCAATGGATAAAGCGAGTAAAGTAACAACCGCGGAAAGTCCAACTGTTTTTCCCATAACGGTCGGCACTAAAACATTGCCTTCTAAAAACTGAGTTATAGCAATCAAGATTAGTACTGCAATAACCAGTTCCATTGAAATATTAATGGCAATGAGTGTGCTCAAGAGACCTGTTATAAAAACACCGATAAAGGGAAAGAGTTCCATAACGCCTGCGAGCATGCCGATAGTAGCTGCATATTTCATCCCTAAAGCCTCTTCAAGAATTTTCATACCAACATAGGTAAAAGCCCCAACAGAAATCATCAGGATAAACTGACCACGAAACCATTCACTGAGTTTTCCCTGAATAGAATCAAA
The DNA here is from genome assembly GCA_964468965.1 of uncultured Candidatus Peribacteria bacterium. GTDB lineage: Bacteria > Patescibacteriota > Gracilibacteria > UBA4473 > UBA4473 > JALWQU01. Next base: position 25,324 of record CAYXXA010000006.1, on the reverse strand, counting down.
TTTTTCTAAAATATAGGCTCGATTTTTAGGGGGGAAGAGGAGGAGAATTGATCCTGCAATTTTTTCTCTTTCAAGAACAATAAAAAAGATGAGAACAAGGGCATAAATAAAATTAAACACTCCCTGAAAAATATTGGTAAAGATGGAAAAGGTTGATCCAGCAACACTTTGAAGATTATCAGACATTGTTGCGAGGTTTTCCGAAATGAATTTCTGAATCTGTACTGGATCAAATTGAAGTTTATCGAGCATTGTATCGAGCCATTTAATCTCCGAATGTCCACCATTGGCAATAAAGTTTTTTATATCGTAGGCAATATCGAGTAGCTGTTCGGCTAGAATTGGAATGATCTTTACAAAAAGAATGCCTAAAACACCAAAAAATATAATGTAGATAAGCAAAATCGCGAGAGGTCGTGGAATATGATAAGATTCTATTTTTTGAACAATAGGCGATATGGCCATTGCTAAGAAAAAAGAAATAGCTGAAATAATAATAATAGACTGAAGCTCAATAAAAATACTCTTTAAGGCGATAAAAAGACTAAAAACGAGCAGTATTTTAACTAAAGTAGCAAAGCTTATCTCAAATTCAATTTTTTCGATTCGTTTTTGAGTATGAGCTATTTTTTTGAGTGATGGTGCTTTTTTCTGTCGTTTTTTATACTCACTTCGAACCTGATTGAGCTCTTTTATTTTAGAGGAAAGCTTACGAATAAATCCTTTCATGATACCATCAAGTATTAAGTGTTTTTTAAAAGTTTAATTATTTTATCGAGAAAAGACAATTATTCCCAAAAATTAAGATTCTTTATTTTTTCAAATCCCATGTTGATGGTTTCACCAATACTATTTGTATTTTGACTAATGTTCATTTTTAGATTTTCAAAACTAGTCTGTAAATGGTCGATAACCAGCCATGTTTTCCATGTAAAATAGGCCATAACCGTGAGAATAGCAAGAAGTAAAATGTGATTAAATACCCACCATAGGATTTTTTTCCAAAGAGGGGGATTGACGGTTTTTTCTACGGCTTTTAGGCGTCTGAGGATTTCATCAATTTTTTGAGTATCGGTGGTCTTCATACTTTTATTCTATTTAAAATATCTAAATAAGCGAGAATAGATGCTTTTACAATATCGGTATCACCAGCTCTTCCGGAAATAAGGTGATTATTGTTATGATCGTGTAATTGAAGTTTGACAATGGCTTGAGCATCAAGCCCATCATCAACAGCGTCAATTCGGTAATTCGTTAGTTTTCCGTGTTTCCCACAAATAGCTTCGATACACTGATAAGCAGCGTCAACCATACCAGTTCCTTTTTTGGTAGATACTTCGATTTGGTTGGTTTGCTCGTTTTTAAGCGTTATCTTACAATAAGCTTCAGACCCCTCGCTACTTCGTACTTGATAATTAATCAGCGACCATACAGTCATATGTTTTTGATTATGAGCCTTCATCATCAATACATCAAGATCGTGATCAGTAATTTCTTTCTTGCGATCAGCTAGTTTTTTAAATTTGATAAAAATTTCATCCAATTGATCTTCTTTAATCTGATAGCCCATTTTCTTTAAATGATGCAAAAGTGCTGCTCGTCCAGAGTGTTTTCCAAGAATTATTTCCGTTTGGTTTAGCCCCACCGATTCAGGTGTTAAAATCTCATAGGTTTCTCGATTTTTGAGCATTCCATCTTGATGAATCCCTGATTCATGAGCAAACGCATTTCGTCCAACAATGGCTTTATTGGACTGAACGCGTTGTCCGGTAATCTGCTCTAAAAGTTTAGAGGTGTTATATAATTCTTTTGTGTTAATACCTGTTTCAAGACCATAAAAATCTTTTCGAACCTTCAGAGCCATGACCACTTCTTCAAGGGCCGCGTTTCCAGCACGTTCGCCAGCCCCATTGATCGTACACTCAACTTGTCTTGCTCCGTTAGCAAGTCCAGCGAGACTATTGGCTGTGGCTAAGCCTAAATCATTATGACAATGAGTAGCAAAAATGACCTTGTCGGCATTTTTTACATTTTTAATCAAAAAGTTTATTAGTTCTCCAAATTCACTCGGGGTGTTGTAGCCAACCGTATCGGGGATATTAATCGTATCGGCACCAGATTCAATAGCGGTTTCGATAACTTGTATTAAAAAGTCACGATCAGAGCGTCCTGCATCTTCTGGAGAAAAATCCACTCTATCACAAAGTGATTTAGCGAGTGTTACGGCTTTTTTTGTCATAGCTAAAATCTGATCTGGTGTTTTTTTTAGCTTATGTTCCATATGAATGGGTGAGGTTGCAATAAAGGTATGAATTCTTGGCTTTTTAGCTTTTTTAATAGCTTCCCATGTTGTTTTGATATCGGATTCCATAGCACGTGCTAGTCCACAAACTTCAGTTTTTTCAAGCGTTTCCGCAATTTGTTTCACGGCTTGGAAATCATCGGGACTAGCTGCTGGAAATCCCGCTTCGATAACATCAACACCAAGTTTTTCGAGCTGAACGGCTAACCGTATTTTTTCTTCTATATTCATAGAAAATCCAGGTGCTTGTTCTCCATCACGAAGTGTCGTGTCGAATATTTTTACGTAGTTATGCATGTTGTTTTACTAGATTTATGGATAAGAATCACACTTTTAATAAGCGAACTATAGTGTTTTTACCAGCTTTTACAAATCTAATCTTTAAGGAAGAATCGGTTTTAAGTATGCATATCAGATGAATTCAGAAGAATATCCTTTAAAAGTTTAAAAAATCATCAACGGTTGCCGTATCTTCTTTTTTTTCACTTTTTGAGGAAATGGTAGGTTTACCTTTCTTTAGAAATTCGATTTCAAACTTTCCGTCAAATATTTCTTCAAGAGCTTCTTTTATCAGTTTTGAAATACCAGGGGCAGCTAGTTTTTCTCGGTGAAACTCAGAATCTGTGTAAAATCTAATTTGAGAGCCTTCAACTTCTGCAATAGTGGTCATAAATGATTTTTTGGCAAATATGGGAATACCAGATTTTTGAACAATAAGTTCCATTTTTTGAGTAATAGCCTGAGCACTAATATGCGTAGGAGTAGGAGATGATGGTTTGGGGCTCGTAGTGGTTGGTGTTTTATTTAGTTGAAGTGCATCGTTTTTATTGGTTACACTCGTCGGTTCATTTGTTTCGTTGAGCGATGGAGTATTGTGCGTTAGGTTGATAACGGCAATTTCTAGTGGAAGTTCGATAATAGGCGAAGTTTTAAGACGATAAAGAGCTTTTTCAATTTCTTCAATAATGTTTAGTACTTGTGGTAAGACGGTTGTATTTTTTATATTTTCAAACATCTTCTTTCGAAGAAAGGCTAAGAAATCATGTCCAAAAGTACGGAAATCACCACCCGTTTTGGCAACGGTTTTAAGTACATCGAGTCCCTGTTGTGTTTGTCCATCAATAATTGCCTGATAAAAAGCATTAAGGATTTCGGTACTGGATAACCCTAAACTATTTCTAACACTTGATTCGGTGATATTATTCTGTGTCTCGGCTGCAATCTGTTCTAGAAGTGAAATGGCATCACGCATTCCACCTTCAGCTTTTTCCGCTATCAATTGTAGGGCAGACCTTTCAAAGGTAATATGCTCTTGTTCCGCAATGTAAGTCAGTCGGTTAACGAGTGCCTCTAGACTAAATCGTTCGAATAAGAAAGTTTGGCAACGAGAAGTAATCGTTTCTGGAATTTTATGTATTTCGGTTGTGGCAAGGCAAAAATAGGCATGATCAGGAGGCTCTTCTAGCGTTTTTAGAAGGGCATTAAAAGCTTCCTTGGTGAGCATATGAACCTCATCGATGATATAAACTTTTCGTTTAGCGACATTCGGCATAAAGGTTATTTTTTCTCTTAAGTCTCGTATTTCATCGATTCCTCGATTGGACGCAGCATCAATTTCAATAACATCGATAAGATTACCATTCATCGTATCAACACAAAAATTACACGTTCCACACGGATCACCATTCTGAAGATGAGAACAGTTTAGTCCTTTGGCAAAAATACGTGCGGTTGTCGTCTTTCCCGTTCCTCGAGATCCAGCAAAAAGATAAGCGTGGGCAGGTTTTTGAGCGTTGAGCGCATTCTTTAGTGTTTTTTTTACCGACTCTTGTCCGACAAGGTCATCGAAGGTTTGTGGTCGATATTTGAGAAAAAATGCAGTCATAATGGGGAGTGATCGATAAAGGTCTTCTTCAAAAGAATTTCAGCGTCACTTTAGGGTTTTTTTAATCCTTTATCAACTTTTGGCGGTTATTATTTTAAAAATAGCATCGACATTATTTTTAATGTTACTTTTTTCTAGTTTTTCTTGCAAGCGAGTATCTTTCATCGTGGTTTCGATGAGTGGGTAAAGTTTTTTTGATGATTGAGCATCTTGTAGGAGCATTTTTATTAAACCTTTATCCTTAAAATATTGGGTATTTTTTAGTTGATGATTTCTTGCTGAAGAGGGGAGAGGAATAATAATAGACTTCTTTTTTTGTTCTAGTATCTGAAAAAGAGAGGCACTTCCACGAGAAATAATAAGATCCGCTTCTGATAGTTTCTGAGCAAATTCATCCACCTTTAATAGTTCAAATTGCTCAAAATTTTTATGTTTGAATGGGATAGTTTTTCCTGGACCACAAATCAGTGAAACAAAGTATTTTTGACAGATTCTTTCTGCGTTTTTATGAAAAATTTCATTGATGAACTGAGCGCCTTGGGATCCACCAAAGATAAAAATTTTACGCTGTTTTTTTAGTTTTGTGGCAGGAGATCTTTTGATTTTTAAATTTGAGTAAAATAGTCGCAATGGCTTTGTTCCAAAATTAGAAAAGGTTTGATCGGTATGTCGACTGATCAGTTTTGCAAGATTAGAAGGCGTACTATCTGATTCGTGAAGATATATTTTGCCTTTAAAAGTGGGGAAGAGATATTTAGCCGCTATTAAAACCGGAAAACAAACAAAACCACCCTTAAAAAAAATAATATCAGGCTTGGTTTTATTAAGAATTTTTCGAGCCTCGAAGATGGCGGTCAGTATACGAAAAAAATCCTGAAAGTTTTTCCATGAAAAATATCGACGAATTTTCCCCGTCCTAAGAAAAATGGCCCTAAGTGGTGTAGATTCAAAATTCTGTTTAATGATAGTTCGATCAATAGCCTGATCAGCTAAAACAAAAGAAACCTCCATTTTTTCTTTCATACATTTTTCTATCAGATTAGTCAGCGGTAGGATATGCCCCCCCGTTCCTCCACCGACAAATAGGATTTTATTTTTTTGTTTTAAATGCATCTGTTATATCAATAATGGTTAGCTTGTTTTTTAATTTAGACGGAGGTCACTTATAATTTAATACTATATAAAATATTTTCGTTTTACGGGCTTTTTCATATTCATAGAAATATGGAGTAACATCCCCATCGCAGCGAAATTTGCCCACATAGAGCTTCCACCGTAGGAAAGTAGTGGGAGGGTGATTCCCGTATTGGGAAGGAGGGCTAAGTTTACGCCAATATTAATAAAGGCCTGACCGACAAGCCATACCGTAAGACCTACGGCGAGATATTTTGTAAAGGTATCGGGGGCATTTTTTGAAATATAAAGACCTCGGTAGCCCATATAAAGGTAAACCGCAATAAGAAAAATAATCCGAAAGAATCCCATTTCTTCCGCTATGGCAGAAAATATAGTATCTGATTGGACTTCTGGCAAATAGTCAAATTTTTGTATCGAGTTCTGAAATCCTCGTCCAAAAAGTCCGCCAGAACCAATAGCAATCATGGCTTGTTTAACCTGAAATCCAGCTCCAAGGGGATCAAGTTCAGGATTAAAGAAAATCGCAAATCGTTTGGCAATATAAGGATTGGTTAAAATAACAATAGTAGCACTAAGAAGAGCAACAAAAATTCCACCAAAAAAATGTTTTAAATTCGCTCCAGCTACAAAGTAAATAGAAGCGGCAATGGAAGCCAGAACGAAAAGTGAACCGAAATCAGGCTGTGCCATAATGAGAATTGCAGGGACACCAAGTACGACAATAAATGGAATAAGTCCACCTTGAAGAGAATCGACTTTATTGTTCCCACTAGAGAAAATAGCAGAAAGAAAAATAATAACACCAACTTTAGCTACTTCTACGGGTTGAAAAGAAATTGGGCCAAGTTTTAGCCATGATTTTGCGGCTGTTCCATAACTATCTCCTAATACAAGTACGAGTAAGAGAAAGGTTAAGGCCAATAGAAATATTATAGGAGAAGCTCTTCGTAACGTATTATAGGGTATTTTTAGGGCGATCAAGAGGAGTGGAATTCCTGTCATAATATGAAAAAAATGTCGCCAAAAGTAAAAATCATTCTTTCCTGAGATTTCAAAACTTCCCGCGACAGACATGGAACTCATCATAATGAGCCCAAAAATAACGAGCCCAATGAATGAAAAAAAGAGTCCTTTGTCCACAGTATTCATGCGACCAGTTTAAAGCTTTTGTAATGAACTTCAACATGAGATATGCTTTTTTTTAGGTGTTTATTTAGTGTCTTTGTAAATTTATAAATCACCCTGTATTAACCGTAAAACGCCAGGTCCAACGTAGATGATTATTAGGGCAGGAAAAATAAAAAGTACTAAAGGAATACGGATCTTAACGGCAGCCATTCGCCCAAGTTCTTCAGCTCGTTGTCGTCTTTGCGTTCTGATTAAGTCGGACTGTATTTTTAAAGTTTTGCAGACTGGATTTAGCCGTGAGATAAAACATTACTTCAGGAACACTTATGCCTTATTTCTGTGGCACATAGAGTAGGGAAGTTGTCTTGTTTTGGTTTTTGAGGTTCACCGAAAATATCTTGAAATTTAATACCCCCCCCTACTTAATCTAATCTTAATGTTAAAATCACAAAACCTTTTAAATAACACGAAAATTAGTGTTTATTCTGTTTTGTGTTTTTGGAGTTTTTTGGATTATTCTTTGTTTTTAGACGAATCTCAATTATTTATTTCAACGCAATGAGTGATACACAATTTAATTTTTCTTTAAAAATATTTTGCATTCACCAAAAGAATCAATAAATTGTTTTTGGTGAGAGCGTATAGCTCAGTTGGCTAGAGCATCTGGTTTACACCCAGGAGGTCGGGGGTTCGAATCCCTCTACGCTCACCATAATTAAAAAGCTCCAAGTGGTATAAAAATCTCATAAGCTTTTTTAAAACGGCTATACTCCTTGAAATTATTTTACGTTGGTAAAACCAAACGGTTTTTAAACATTAAGAAGGAAGGCCTGCATGTCTAACGCAAACTCTCGCGAATAATACCCAAGTGTCATAAATATAGCAAGAACCGCTAAAGAAAGAAGAAACTCGGTACTAACATTTTTGAGGATGAGGGTTTGAAGCGTTTTCATGGAAATTATAAATGGGTTAAAAAATATCAAAATATTGTAGCAGAAAAGTTTTAAAAAAACAACTCTTTTGCGTGTACTGTTTATTTGAGTATGTTGTTATAGAAATGAGTCAATTATTCATTGTTGCCACGCCTATTGGAAACCTAGAAGACATAACCCTTCGTGCGCTTCGTGTTTTAAAAGAAGTAGATACCATTGTATGTGAAGATACTCGGAAAACAGGTATTCTCTTAAAGCATTATGAAATTTTCGAAAAACATTTGAGTTCCTTTCATGCTCAGAGTTCACGAACAAAAGCCGAAGAGATAATTTCAAAAATAAAAGAGGGGAAAAACATAGCCTATGTTTCTGATGCAGGAACGCCAGGTATTTCTGATCCAGGTTTCGTGCTGATTCGAGAAGCTATTAAGGCGGGAATTAGGATTATTCCTATTCCTGGTGTGAGTGCCTTAGTGACACTTGTTTCTGTTTCAGGATTCCCAATTGATAAATTTTTGTTTTCGGGATTCTTACCTCATAAAAAAGGACGACAAACTTTCATTAAATCACTAGAGTCTTCATCGGTTTCTACGATTTTTTATGAATCGGTACATCGGTTTCCTCGACTGCTTAAGGAATTATCAAAACATCTTGGGAATGAGCGTAAAATCTGTGTTGGACGAGAGCTAACAAAAATGTACGAAGATGTTTTTCGGGGAACAGTAGGGGAGGCCTTAACCTATTTTACAACAGAAAATACGAAAGGGGAGTTTGTCGTACTCGTCGGTCCAAAAAGCTTTTAGGTGATAAACACTCCACCCCTTTCTTTTGACAGATTTTGCATTTTTTAGGAAGCCCGTTTATACTCTTGATAAATCTTTATACTTTTTAATCTTTAATACTATGAATTATTATGTATCGGCTTGGAAAAAGTACTTTGACTTTAGTGGGCGAGCTTCGCGATCCGAATTTTGGTACTTTTCTTTATTTAATCTTATTATTCAAATTGGAGTATCCGTTCTATTTGGATTATTAGGGGAATCTATGGCAACTATTGGTCTGGTAATTACTGGGCTTTACGGTTTAGCGGCTTTTATACCAGGTCTTGCGGTGAGTGTACGACGTTTACATGATACCAATAAAAGTGGTTGGTGGTTACTTTTAGGGTTTATCCCAATTATTGGAATAATTGTTTTAATCGTCTTTTGGGCAACCGATAGTTTTCCAGGTAAAAACCAATATGGGGAAAATCCTAAAGTTATAAAGACTATTCAGGCCTAAACTTCTTAGAAATATTGGTAAAAAAACTCCTTCACTGGAGTTTTTTTATAAATTAGCACTCACATTTAAATATTGCTAAAAATGTTTGACTTTTACTTTTGGCACTTATATAATAAGAGTGCTAAATAGATAAATAGCCGTAGTAATCACATTGATATACTATTTTTAAATTAATTATTAACCACAAAACTTAATGTCAAAAATTATTGGAATCGATCTCGGGACGACAAACTCTTGTGTCGCCACAATGGAAGGAGGGAAGGCGGTTGTCATCCCCAATGCTGAAGGAAATCGAACAACGCCCTCAGTCGTAGCTAAAAAAGATGGTCAAATCTTGGTAGGTGTTCCTGCTAAACGTCAGGCTATTACCAACCCAAAAGAAACAATCTTCTCGGCTAAGCGATTTATCGGTCGTAAATTCGATGAAGTAAAGAAAGAAATGAAGGAAATGCCATTTGAATTTGAGAAGGGGAAAAATGGTGAAGTACTTATTAAATTCGGAGGAAAAGCGATTACTCCAGCTGAAATTTCAGCAAAAATACTCGCAAAACTAAAAGCCGATGCAGAAGCTTTTCTTGGAGAAAAGGTAACAAAGGCTGTAATTACGGTTCCGGCTTACTTTAATGACGATCAGCGAAAAGCAACCAAAGATGCGGGGACTATTGCTGGACTTGAAGTCGAACGAATTATTAATGAACCAACCGCTGCAGCACTCGCTTACGGAATTGATAAAAAGAGTGATAAGGAGGAAAAGGTTGTTGTTTATGATCTTGGAGGAGGAACTTTTGATGTTTCTATTCTTGAGATTCATGATGGAACCTTTGAAGTGTTAGCCACGAATGGAGACACTCACTTAGGGGGAGATGATTTTGATTCGGCTCTTATTCAATATCTTTTAGATAAATTTAAAAAAGACACAGGTGTTGATCTTACGAAAGATCCAATCGCCATGCAACGAGTGAAAGAAGAAGCAGAGAAAGCGAAGAAAGAACTCTCTTCTGTGCCAGAAACGGAAATCAATGCGATGTATATTACCGTTGGAGAAAGTGGTCCACTACACCTCAATGAAAAAATAACTCGAGCTAAATTTGAACAACTAGTTGAAGATCTTATCAAGAGATCTATTACCCCTTGTGAAAAAGCACTTAAAGATTCTGGACTTTCAACTTCTGATATTGATGAAGTGATTTTAGTAGGAGGGATGACTCGAATGCCAGCGGTAAAGACAGCGGTTGAGAAATTCTTTGGGAAAAAACCAAATGAAGGACAAAATCCAGATGAAGTCGTAGCTCTTGGGGCGGCTATACAAGGGGGGGTTCTACAGGGGGATGTACAAGATGTTCTCCTCCTAGACGTTACTCCTTTAACGCTTGGAATCGAAACGGCTGGTGGGATTCGAACACCAATGATTGACCGAAATACAACAATTCCCGCGAGTAAGTCTCAAATTTACTCAACAGCTGCGGATAATCAATCTAGTGTTGAAATCCATGTTCTACAAGGAGAAAGAGAGATGGCTGCTGACAATAAATCACTTGGAAAGTTTGTTTTAACTGATATTCCACCCGCACCAAGAGGCGTGCCTCAAATTGAAGTAACCTTTGATATTGATGCCAATGGAATCCTTTCGGTAACAGCAAAAGATAAAGCCACAGGAAAAGAGCAGTCTATTAAGATTGAAGGTTCATCCGGAATGACTGAAGAAGAAATTGAAAAAATGAAAAAAGAAGGAGAGGAAAATGCTGAAAAAGACCGGAAACTCAAAGAACAAATAGAGGCTCGTAATCATCTTGATTCGCTTATCTATCAAGGTGAAAAAACACTAAAAGAGGCCAAAGATTTAAAGAAAGATGAGTTAACTGAAGCTATTAAAAAAGTTGAAGACGCCCTACCTGATGCGAAGAAAGCTCTTGAAGATGGAAAAGCTGAAGCTGAAGATCTAAAAAAAGCCGCTGATACCTTTGCCGAGACAATGGTTGAGCTTGGACGAAAAATGCACGAAGCAGGACATGATCCAGAAGCGGCAAAAGGAGAGAAGAAAGCCGATGAATCAGAAGAACCAGAAATCGTTGATGCGGACTTTGAGGAAAAAGGCGATGATAAAAAAGATAAGTAGTGATAGAATTTCTATCCTCTAAAAAAGGAAATAGTTATATCAGGTACAACAAAAAAGACGCTCTGGAAGGGCGTCTTTTTTTTGTTGTAAATTACTGGTTTGTAGCTGGTTTAGGTCTTTTATAGTAGGTTCGAAATATTTCTTCTTTGGGTTCTTTGCCTTTCTTTTGAATCAATCGTTTCCACCAATATGAATACCCCCAGCCACCATGTTGTGTTGAATCAACTTTTCGATCCCTTGTTCCGTAGGTTAAAATAATTAGATTGTTCCCCTCAACGACAAATTGGAGCATGATGTCACCAGGCGTATCATTGGTAAACTTCAGATCTTGTCCTCCTAGATAGATAGTCGCATCAAATCCATGAGGCGTATAATAATGAACCTTTTTAGAATGTCCGCGTCGAATATCAATGGGGAGTCCCGTATTGAAAGCAGAACGGTAAACGGTCGAGGAGACCTGACAAACTCCACCACCAAGTTGATATTCATTTTTATCGCCAATAATAACTAATTCTTTTACAAATCCATCTTTCGGATCGACAGATTTCAGGGTTTCATTAAAAGAAAAGGTTGCTCCTTTAGGAATAACAAGTCCATCAAACTTTTTAATTGTAGCATAAATATTTTTTTTTCGACCAGCGGTTGATCCTCGAAAAGTTGAAGTACCAACACCAATGAGTTCTTTTATGCCATGGCTTCGTAATTTTGGATTGGTAATGATGTGTCGAATATTACCGGTAAAGGAAGAAGTGGCGGTTTTCTCTTTTTGATAATCAGGGCTTAAAATCTTTTCAATAAGCTTTGGGGGGACAGTAAAATCCAATATTTGCCTTGGCAAAGGATCTTGTTTAATAGTTAGTGTCCAGTTTTTCTTTCGATTGGTTGGTGGTTTCGTCGATACTGGGTGAAAACCTGATTTTACGCGATTTCTTATTTTTTCACGAATATACTGTGGCTTTCGACTAATGACACGTCTTATGACACGTCTAGAACTGTAGGTTTGACTTGAATGAAAATATTTTTCAATAATTTGTTTCTTTGATTGAGTTGAAGAAACTCCGTTTCGTATAAGTTTAACCTTTGTTGGCGATATCGCCGGTGGTGCAAATGAGGCTTTCCATTCTGCAAATACAGGAAAACCTAGACAAAGAAGTACGAAACCGAGAAAGTATTTTTTTATTTTACGAAAAATTAGTTATATACATCTTATGTGGTAACATAAAAGCAATATTTATTCAACCCTTTTATTTTCTTTTTCGACTATTTCGAGAGACTCCACCTCGATATCCACCACCTGATCGTTTCCGATATTTAAACCCTGATGCATTATGACGACCTCGTTGACGGCTCCTATTTCGTCCATTATAAGAACTACCACCGCGAGGTTTTTCTTCTCGAATGATCCGATAACTATTGAGGTCAAAATCTTTATCGTATGAATCTTTGAGAAGCGCGGCAAGAATATCTTCCGCATCGCCTTCTTCAAGAAGTTCTTTAGCTAAACCTTTAAGATATGCCGTATTTTCATTATTCATAATGTGTTCTAACCGCTCAATGAGATACGCTTTTTTCTTTTCAATAATTGTTTTTGGTTCAGGTAGCTGACCTTTTTGCATTTGAACTTTTAGGTTTTTTTCAAAGTACTTCAGTCGTCCTATTTCACTCCCATTCACGAACGTAATGGCTGTCCCTTTGTTTCCCGCTCGTCCCGTCCGTCCTATTCGATGCGTATAAATCTCATAATTTTCAGGAAGTGTATAATTGATAACAAAGTTTAAAGCTTCTACATCGATACCTCGTGCCGCTACATCGGTAGCGACAAGGATATTTATTTTCCCAGATTTAAACCTTGTTAAAATACGTTCTCGATCTCGTTGATCAATGTCACCATGGATCGCTTCTGCTCGTAAATGTTTCGCTTGTAATTGGCTTGCTACCACACTGGTATTGGATTTGGTTCGACAAAAAATAATCGCATAAAAATGTTCTGCATCTTCCATAATTCGGCAAAGCGCTTCAAATTTATCTCGATCATTGATACAGTAATATTTCTGCGTAATATTTTCATTCGTCATTTCTTTAGCCGCTACTTTTACAATATCATGATCACCCATGTAATTATTGACGATATCCATGATACTTTTTGGCATCGTGGCGGAAAAAAGTAAGACCTTTCGCTGTGGAGGGGTTAGTTTTAGCATTTCTTCAATTTCTTCTCGAAACCCAAAATTAAGCATTTCATCGGCTTCATCAAGGACGAAATACTTGATATCGGTCATTCTAAGTTTTTTATTTCGAATATGATGTTGCATTCGTCCAGGTGTTCCCACGACAATGGTGGGATTTTTTCTAAGCGCTGTAATCTCGTTGTGCATTGAGTTTCCTCCATAAACAACCGTTACGGTAGGGGACTGCTTTACGGCAAAAGACTGGATTTCTTTCGCTACTTGTATCGCGAGTTCTCGTGTTGGAGCTAAAATGATAGCCTGTGTTTTATTATCTTTTAGATCTAATCTTTCGAGCAAAGGGAGAGCGAAAGCCGCTGTTTTGCCCGTTCCCGTCTGAGCCTGTCCGATAATATCCTTATCCCCATTAAGCAGTAGGGGGATCACGCCTGCTTGAATAGGACTTGGCTTGGTAAATCCCTTCTTCTCAATAGCTTTCAGGATTTCGGGAGAAAGTCCTAAATCACTAAATTTTATATCGTCATTTGTCATTTTTTATGTTGGTGAATTTTTACCGAGACAATATGACTAAAAAGGGGTAAATAGCAAGAATTACATCAAATTTGTAGATCAAATTTTTTCTTAAATTAAAAGGTAATTGAGATTTCTGAAAATACAGGTAGGTTTATGTCACTTTTTAGTATTTAAAACTTCAAGCTTCAAATTTGTAAAAAATGATTGTCTTAAAAAATATAACTAAATCTTATGGTGCACAAATTCTCTTTCGTGAAGCGGGATTTCAGGTAAACAGAAGCGAACGAATAGGGATTGTGGGGCGAAATGGTTATGGGAAAACGACACTTTTTCGTCTCATCTTGGGGACCGATACCGTTGATGATGGCGTTATTCTTATTCCTGATAATTATCAAATAGGAGCACTGGACCAACATCTAACATTCAATCAAAAGACAATTGTTGAACAGGTTTCACAGGTCTTACCCGAGGATGAAAAATACGATAAGTGGAAAGCCGAGAAACTGCTTTCGGGATTAGGGTTTTCGGATGAGGATTTCAAACGTCCACCTTCAGCATTTTCAGGTGGATTTCAGATTCGGGTAAAGCTCGCTGAGCTTTTACTTTCAAAACCAGATCTTCTTATGCTTGATGAGCCGACTAATTATCTTGATATTACAAGCCTTCGATGGTTGGAAAAATTCCTTCGTTCATGGAAAGGGGAGTTGCTGTGTATCTCACATGATCAGACTTTTTTAGAAAGTATTTGTACACACACCGTAGCGATTCATCGAAAAAAATTAAAAAAGATAAAGGGCTCACCTAAAAAATGTTACGCCCAAATCAAGCAAGAAGAAGAAATCTACGAACGAACACGAAGGAACGAAGCTAAATCACGGGCGAAACAGGAAAAATTTATTCGAGAGTTTCGAGCAGGAGCTAGATCTGCTGGACTTGTTCAATCACGGATAAAGATGCTCGAAAAACAGGAGAAAAAAGCTGCTTTGGAACGAATACCTGATATTCGGTTTCGATTTTCTGAAGCGCACTTTAGTGGGGCTAAATTAGTAGAAGCCACGAGTCTTCGTTTTGCTTATGAGGGGGGACATGATTTGTTAAAAAAGATTAGTTTTGAGATAAAACCCGGTGAAAAGATTGGTATCATTGGACAAAATGGAGCGGGGAAAACAACACTTTTACAGGTAATGGCAGGGGAGTTGTCACCACAAGCTGGAAACGTAAAATATAATGTCAATACCCACTTCGGGTATTTTGGACAGTCTAATGTTGAACGACTTGATCCACTTAAAAATATTATTGAAACCCTTACTTCAGAGGGAATAGGGGAGCAAGAATCACGAAATATCGCGGGGACGCTCTTGTTTTCAGGTGATCTTGCCTATAAAAAAATAGAAAATCTCTCAGGAGGGGAGAAAGCGAGGGTAAATCTCGGACGAATATT
>CAYXXA010000006.1:0-10303 GCA_964468965.1 uncultured Candidatus Peribacteria bacterium | reverse complement strand
GAAGCGCTAGAAATAACAACAACCAGTAAAAAACTGGAAAAACAAAAATCAAAACCCGTCCATCGAGAAAAACAAAAAGAGCTACAAAGACTCATTCGACCACTCAAAAGAAAAATGGAACGACTTGAAAAAGAAATCGCTAAAATGGAAAAAGATCAAAAAGAAAACAAGCAAAACTTTGATAAAGCTTTTCATCAAGGTAACCGTCTGAAGATGGATACGCTTGGTATTGAATACCAAGATTTACAAAATTCCATTGAACAAAAATTGAGTTCATGGGAAGATCTAGGAAAAGAAATTGAGACAATAGAAAAATCCTTTAAAAAATAACCTCGCTTAGGTTTAAAAGCGAGGTTAAGGGAGTGTAACAAAAGAGGCTGATTAGGCATGATCCTTTCCACCAAGTAAAAAGTCTTGATACTCTTCTAGTTCTTTCCAGTTACCTTTAGCTGCCATTTTTGCTTGTTTGGGCCAGGTTGTTGGTTCGTGCATTTTGAATTGAGGCCCAGCATTTCGTAAAATTTGTGTAAGTGTTGATTTACTTGTCTTAGACAGGGTCTCAAAACTTTGAATACCTGCATCATTGAGGAGTTTCTCGATTTTTGGTCCAATGCCTTCAATACGAGTTAGATCATTCTTTTCTTGTACTTTTGATTTACGATGACAAGCACAAAAGAGTCCCCAATGAAAGAGCCATCCTAATAAGAAAGCAATACCGAGCATAATTAGAATTTCCCAAGTTGCATCGGTAAGATCGTAAGCCTGTGTAACATTGTTGAACATATTTTTAAGAGTTAAATTATAATTTAAATGCGAATAGTTATACTATTCACAATAGAGCTGATTGATTTTGCTAACCGTGGTAATAAACACATTCCCCGTTGGTGTTCTGAGTCCCCATGGTGCAAGAATTTCACGTCTATATTTTTGCTGAAATCGTCGAACCGCTCGCTCATCAGTAGCCGAATAATAACCATCAATCTTTAGCGATTCATGTTCGTGATTATTTAAAAATTGTTCTAGTTTTTTAACCTCAGTTGTACTATTTTTCCGTCCAAATCCAATTTTTTGCACGAGATAAGGTTTACACTCCTCTTTAGCCTTAGGCGTTTCTTTAACTTCCTCCACTTCTACAACTTCTACTTTTATTTTTTTAGTTTCGACTATCTGAGGAACTCTTTTTGCGATTTTAATTTCAGGTGCTTTTTCCTTTAAGGGCACTTCCGTTACCTTTTTTTGTCCACAGAATCCTTTTATTTTACAGGTGTACCAATGCCAACTTACAATAGACCAAATGAAAAAAAGAATCACCGCAAGCCAACCAAGCATTTTTTGCATAAAAAATAGTATTTAAGTTAATCTTAACTTACACTTTAATGTATTTTTAAATAAAAACAATTTTTTCTCTTAGATTCTAAAAAGAAGAGTAATAAAAAGTTAAGAATAAAACTCAAAGGTATAACTAATCCTTTTTTATAAAAAAAACGCTTAAAACGAATGTTTTATGGCTAAGCCCTTATCTAAGGCGTTTCAAGTAATAAGAGGAGTAAAGTTATCTATTTTAGTTAACACAATGTATATTGTTTTAATTAAATATAGAATTTTGAATTTGATATTGGTACTGAGGATTTCTCTTCTTTGAAATTTCTCGTACTGAAAACTTAACCTGTTGTTTAAATTTTCGATTATATGATTTTTTTTCTAATTCTTTTCTTTTTCTATGAATAAACATCTTCACTTCATTTACACATTTTAAACAATTCCAAATAATTTCCTTTGCCGGAAATCGAAAAACCTTCACACCCTTTTGTTCAGTTAGCATTTCATCTCTTATTGCATCTTGAACTGTTTTAGTTTTATGTGTTATATCATCACATTCAATCGCAATTTTTATATCTCCAGTATTATCTTCGTAGTAAAAATCACAAGATATCGTTTGAGTCCCTCCATTTGAAGTATAACAAGAAAATTGTTTTTGCCATTCTAAATTAAGATTATTCCCATTGGCCGTAAAGAAAAATGCCCACTCTATAGTTTTTGAGTGATCTAATACATACTTATTATAATCATAAATATTTTTGTAATCTGATGGTTTCTTATGCCTCATGTATACATTGTAACATATTTTCTAAAAAAATCAATGAATTTAGATTTTCCTTGTGTTTCTCTAGCTGTAGACTGAAAGCTGATAACTCAAGACTAAAAATGATTCTCATTGTATCCTCACAATTCAACAAAGTTCATGGTATTTCAAAATCTCTAGAAGATAGCGCTATTGCTGTATTAGAAAAGAATAACATGAACTATAAAGTTGTTCATGTAGCTGGTGCCGTTGAAATTCCCGTAACCGTTCAGCACTTTCTGAAAACAGGAAAATACAAAGCGGCTATTACTCTTGGGTGTGTCATAAAAGGGGAAACCGATCACTACGACATGGTGATTCGATCGTGTACCGATGGGCTAACTCGGGTAGCTCTTGATACGGGTATTCCTGTGATACAGGGCGTAATTGTTTCACCGAACGACGAACTTGCTATTGCACGAAAATATTTAGGGAAAGAATATGCGGAAACGGCATTGGAAATGATAGAAATACTGAAAGAAACAAAACAATAAGATAAAAAATACGTATTTTTTTCAAGCTTGGTTCTTTTTTAATGACAAAGGATTTTTTAGTATTATAGTCATGTAGAATCCTGACTATTGATCTAAAATATGCCCTACTCAGACCTTAAAAATATTTTCAATACCTTTGCTAGAGGTGATTTTATCATGGTTTATGATGAACACCGTGAAGTTGAAGGTGATTTTTTTATCTTAGCCGAACATATTTCAGCCGAAAAAATAAATTTTTTATTTGAAAAAGCTAAGGGTATGATTTGTACGGCTTGTGATCCTAATGTTTTGAAAAAATACAATATTCCCCTCTTAACAAATAAAAATGAAAATCCACACGGGACTAATTTTTGTATGCCTGTAGACGCAGCCCAAAATATAACAACGGGTGTTTCCGCCCATGACCGAGCAACAACTATTGGGTTATTTACTCAAAAGGATACACGACCAACGGACTTTGTACGTCCAGGACATACCTTTACCCTTATGGCACAAGATCCTTCTAAACGATTTGGTCATACTGAAGCGGGGGTCGAAATGGCAAAAAAGCTAAAGAAAAAGCCTATTGTGGTGATCTGTGAAATTCTTAATAGCAAAGGTGAAAAAGCAAACTTAGAAGAACTTAAAACGCTGTCGGATAAATTTAATATTCCGATGACTAGTTTGGAGAACTTAAAAAAAACTTTAGTTTAGTCGCTATTTAAAAGGCTCCTAGTTTTTTTATACCAGCGCAGTGTTGTTCTAGCTTTGGTTGTATCTGATCAAATTTATCCGGCTCAATCTCGGCATCGACAAAAAACAAATAGCCACCGTATTTTTTATGAGCACGACGTGAATCGAGTTTTGTTAGGTTAATCTTTTCTTTCGCTAAAAAGGTTAGTATTTTAGCAAGAGTTCCAGACTTATCACCCGAAAACCAAAAGACAAAACTAACGTGCTTAGGTGGATTAAAAATCGGTTTTTTGGATTTTGAAATAATGACAAATCGAGTTCGATTTTCTTCTTCCTGCATGTCCTCAAACAAAACAGTTAATCCCAATTTTTTAGCTAAAAGTTTTGATCCGATAGCGGCTTTATTGGGGCTCCCCTCTTCTGTTACTTCACGAGCTGCCAATGCGGTTGAGCGTCGATTCTCAAACTGTGCTTGTGGGAGATTTTTTCTGAGAAAATGTTGTGATTGTGCTAGGGCTTGTGGATGGGAAAGAACCTGTGTAATAGTTTTAGCATTAGTGCCGGGCATACACAGTAGATTTTGGGAAATAACCTGTTCAGAAGCCGCAACAATATGAATAGACTCCCTTACAAATAACTCATCTAGTGTTTCAAATATAGACCCTTTTGTTGAATTTTCATAAGGTACAATGCCCATTTCTGCACGACCATCTTCAACCGCATCAAAGATTTCAAAAATGTTTCGAAAATAAATAGCGGTTTCTCCCTCCTCTCGAAAGACTTTACTGGCTTCATCTGTATGTGAATAAGCTTGTCCAAAAATAGCCCATTGTACTTTTTCTTTGGATTTTACTTGTTGTGTCTTTTCTTGTTTTAGTTCTTTTTCGAGCAGTGTTTTTTCAAAACCCAAGACCCGTTGTGATCGTTCCCAACTACGATTACAGAAGGATTCTCCTAAAAAATCTTTAATTGCTTCAAACTCTTGAGCTAAAACATCGGTTTTTTTATCGATAATTTTTTCCTGAAAAAATCTAGTCGATTCCATAAATAGAGCTTCAAATTTTCGTCCGGAAGTATTATAGGCTGAAATATCCGCATAAAGATCAGGATTTTGAGCAAACATACGAGCCAATAAGTCTAATTTTATGCGATAAGGGGGGGATGAGTAATTAAGTATTTCTTCAAGATTAATGTTCGCGTCCTTAAGAGTCTTTCCCAGTATAAAGTCAGAAAAATGAGAAAGATTTTGTACTATTCCCATAATTTTATCGTGTTTTTGCGGTGTAGTTTCCAGTAACTCAAAATCAGAAAACAAATGTTTTAAGGTTTCAAAATCTTTTTTATTTATCCTCTCGGGTGTGAGCACTAACTTTTGTCCTTTTATTTGATGAAGTGGTCCAAAAATAGGATGTCCACCACACACTTGTGCTCCAGACTTCAACATGGTCTGAACGGGTTTTTCTTTAATAGAAGTAAGATCCATCCAGATTTGATCTGATCGACTAATAGAGATTAGTGAGTTTATTACTGATACCGTTTTGGCAATCGGAACCGCGAAAATAACCAAATCACAGGTTCTTACTATATCCTCATTAGAAGTTTTTGTTTTTCTTCCTGAGACAACAACCGTCACCTTATCCTTCAGGGTGTTTTCAAAAAACGTAGCGAATCGTTTTCCAATACCATTTGTCCCACCAATAATACCAATTTTTTTTATTTTCATGAGCCCACACTATAATCAAAAAAAAACAATTGAAAAGCTAATAAATATAAGGTATAATAAAAAGAAATGTTTTTTTTACCAACAAAAGTAAACACCAAACCCAAGAGCGTTCCAACCAGTACGCTGCTTCTTAAGATAAAGGTAGTGCAGATGTTGTATTCGATTAAGGACTACTTCAAACCAGATAAGAACCCAAGTGCACATTTTGCTTTTAACGAGCTCCGTGAAAAATGGGAAACCTTATCCGCTCCACCAGATAAAGAAATATTTCTCGATTTCTTGTTTCGGGTTGATAGTATTTTAGATTTACTAATTGGTGAAAATAATCCGGAAAACCTAGAAATTATTGATAAAATGAGTGATTTTAAAGAGGAATGTATTATGGTCGGAGTCCCCTACTTTGGTCCACAACTAGGAAAAGATTTGCAGGAATTTATTCGAGGAAAAAACTATCTAGTTGGTATGTAAAAAGATTTTTATATAAAAAAAGCCTCATTCACAGAATGAGACCTTTGGTAAAGCTAGAGACCTCTATTGAGGACTTGCCATAAATAGTTCTAACTATTCAAAAGACTATTAATTGACAGCTTCTTTTAGATTTTTACCAGCTTTGAATGATGGAACATTTGAAGCTTTGATCTGAATCTTTTGAGAAGGATTCTGTGGATTAACTCCCACTCGAGCTTTTCGGTGTGAAACTTTGAATGTTCCGAAACCAGTAATAGTCACTTGTTCACCATTTGTAAGTTCACCAGTGATAGTGTCGATGAACGCTTGCAATGCTGCACCAGCGTCTTTTTTTGTCAAACCTGCTCGGTTTGCGATTGCCGTTACTAAATCTCCTTTTGACATAGTTAATTGGGTTAAAAAATTAGTATGCCCGAATTGTAATGGTTCGTTTTGCCCTTTGGCAAGCCTTTTTCCCTAAAAACAAGAAGACGAACACTTTAAAACATGTTATTGATATAATAAAATCAGCATTTAACGTTACAAAAGCCTTCAATATAAGGAATCTTTAAGTAACAAGTTGAAAAAAAGACTTTGTCTTATACTTTTTAGAAGTAATTTCTTTAATAGGTTCTTCTTATTCTATTATCCAGAGTACAAAGGTAATAACCCAAAAACAAAGAACAAGGACTAAAGCTCCTAAAAAGATAATAGGAAGTTTGGGCATGATTTTTTTGGCAAAGACCTTTCCCTGAATTCCTAAAAAAAGAAAAGCCAGAGCCACTAAGGAGATAATCAAGTTACCAACCGCACCACTTAGAAGTGAAAGCACGAGTAAAGCCGCTACGATAAAGGACGCCTGTCGCACCTGTGTTAACCCATCAAATTCTTTTTTCTCCTTACTAAAAAAATCTCTTATATGTCCGATAAATTTACGATTATCTTTTAATTTCTCTTTCGTTTCGTTTAATTTTTGATTCCCTTTTTGAACTGAATCATCTTCCGAAACCTTTTTCTTGCTATCCATTTTATTTTTATTTTAATCGTATGGAAATTATATCACAAATATGTCGATCTGGAAAGACCAAACAAAACCATTTATTATCCTTGCCCCAATGGCTGGATATACCGAAAGTCCCTTTCGTCGATTGATCCGAGAAATTGAACCCTCAACGATACTGGTATCGGAATTGGTCAGTGCAGAGGCTCTTCGTCGTGGCAATGAAAAAACAAGACGAATGATTGATTTTTCCCCTACAGAAAAAAACTATTATGGGGTTCAGCTTTTTGGATCAGAAGAGTCCGCTTTCATAGATGCCGCAAAAGTTGTAGAAGATATAGGAGCTGACTACATAGATCTCAATCTGGGGTGCCCTAGTCCGAAAGTAATCAATTCAGGACATGGATCAGCCTTATTAAAGGACATCGATCAAACCGCAAAGATGATCAAAAAATTAGTTCAATCAACAAAGCTACCAATTACCGTCAAAATGCGGCTTGGATTTTACGATGATGAAAATTTAATCGCAAATTCACAAAAACTAGCCGATAGTGGTATTTCGGCTCTTGCTATTCATGGACGAACGACCAAACAAAAGTTCACTGGATCGGCCAACTGGGAACAAATTTACAAAGTTAAGGAGGTTATTGATATTCCGGTTATTGGTAACGGTGACATTACTTCTGCGAGTATTGCTAAAGCAAGACTTCAAAATCTCGATGGTGTCATGATTGGACGTGCAAGTCTCCGAAATCCATGGATTTTTCGACAAACACGTGAGTTATTTGAGGGGAAAAAAGTTTCACCGAAACCCAGTCTCAAAAATCAATTAGCCTTCTTTCAACGACATGCCGAACTAGCAACGGAATTTAAAAATGAAACATGGGCGATGATTGAATTACGTAAACACTTTGCTCATTTTCTGCGTGGGTTTCATGGGGCTTCTTATTTCCGAGATCAGCTTATTCGAGTTACAACCATTGCTGAGATGAATACTATTTTTGAAGAAATATTAAAAACAACTTGCCAAGAAGCCTAACACTCATAAAATGATTCGCGACGGAGAAGTGGCAGAGTGGTCGAACGCGCTCCCCTGCTAAGGGAGTATACCAGTAATGGTATCGGAGGTTCAAATCCTCTCTTCTCCGCCAGAACATACACTAATGGCACCTGATTCCTTTCCACCTTAGTGGATAGTAATGAGGAGCTTTTAGCTATATCCATAAATAGAACCCTTTTGGGGACTGGTTTTGCGATTTCAAGGGTAGTAGACCTATATGCCTATCAGGGATGGGCACTAAGGGCGGTTTTAAATGTCCATTAATCTTGGATTTTGTTTTTTAAATTCCCCTATACCCCGTCCCCCGCCCTTGCCCAAATCTTTCTATTTTCTTCAGCTTTAATAGCTTTTCCAGTGTTTGGCGAACCGTCGCATAGGCCACTCCTGTCTCCTGTGATATTTCTCTTGGTGTTGTTTGCTTCACCGACTTTATAAAATTCCAAACAGCTAATTGCTTACTGGTTAATAATTTTTCTAAGTTAGTGCTTGATAAAAGTTCTAGAGCTTGTCTAGATTGTTTTAAAACAATCGATAAAAAGAAATCCATCCAAATCATAATATCTTGTTTATTTTTCGATTTTCTCAAAGTATTCTGGCTTTTTCTCAATGTCATATAGTAGTCCGCTTTATTTTCCTCAATCAATTTCTCATGAGATATATACGGTATATAAGCGTACCCACTTTGAAGCAGTAATAAATTGGTTAAAACACGAGAAATTCGACCATTTCCATCTTCAAATGGATGAATGTGTAAAAATTCCACAATAAAATTTCCAATAATGAGTAATGGATGAAAGCTTTTATTTTCTAATGCTGATTTTGTCCAATCCACAAGTTCCTGCATTTGCTTTGGTGTCAGAAAAGCATCCGTTGTATCAAATAAAATCCCCATTGAATCCCCCTGATCATTTACCATATGCACTTTATTTTCTTTTTTTTTATATTCCCCACGATGAGTTTGGTCTTTATCTGTATATTTCAAAAGTTGTCTATGAATATGCTTAATATTACTCTCATTTAAAGTTACTTGTTTCCACGCTTCAAAGATATCCTGAAGAATCTCATAATAGCCTCGTACCTCTTGTTTATCTCGATCTGCAAACTTTTGAACCGACAGTCCTTTCATCATTCTTTCAACTTCTTCATCCGAAAGCATAGATCCTTCAATTCTTGTCGATGCTCCTGTAGAAGTAATAAGAACTGATTTCTTAAGTCGTCCTAAAACTTGTGGTGATAATTTCGCTCCGCTGATCCATTGTCCTTTTAGATTTTCTATCTGAGTAATTTTTTCCCAAATAGAGGAAGGAATATTATTGAATCGATGATTGAATTTATTATTCATTTTTAATTATAATTCGTTATTCTAACTATAGCGAATTATAGCAGATAAGCAAAGTTATTTTTTGAAGGGTCTTTTCAAATCTATTCACTATAGAGGGTAAACTTTAGGACAAAACAAAACTTAAATTCATTCAAAGCCTTTGGTGGATTGATCTCTATTTTAGAAGGGTCTGAATCCTCTCTTCTCCGCCAGAACATACACTAATGGCTCCGTTTCGATCTCCTTTTTTTCCAAATCAAAAGCCATAGTTTTACCTTCTTTGCTGACTTGGAAATCGACCTTTTCAGTTTGAGGATCTTTAATGAAAATTTTTGTTTTAGAGTTAGAAGAATGAGTTATGCCTAAATAAATTCTGAGTGGAACTTTCTGCTTAATAGTTATCCCCCCCTCCTCAAAACTTCATAATCAGCAGTCCAATTAAAATCAGAACAAACAGAAAAAACTACGTCTTGCGATTTGATAAATGTTTTGAGAGATTTATTCATTTTCTAATTTTTTTCAGTAATTCTTCCATTTTGGAATTTAAGATAGTTTTTACTGTGTACAGTATGATAATCCCAAAAGAAAAAGATATAAGTCCTCAAACACCAGAAGAGGCTTTAGAATTAAATTTAAGCATAGACTATAAAGTCTTTGCTTTCGACATTGATGGTACCATCAAAGACGACAATAGTCTAGATGAAGATGTAATGAGTCTTATAGAGCAAGCAAATCGCTTAGGTAAATGGATATTATTTTTGACGAATGGTGTGCCATCGGATCATCAAGACCTTATAGATAGGCTAAAAACATTCCCCTTCTTATAAAAAGTAAAACTCTATTTTGAGAATGGTGATTTGGAAGCTTCGTTTGAATCGTCTGAATTAGTAATAAAGCCATCTGGAGCTACATTGACAGACCTAGAGTCTAAACAAATACTAGAGAGTGTTAACGAGGCTTTAAAAGGTCGAACATGTAGTATTTGTCTTAGAGTTTCAGACCTACAGACAAGTGTACGAAATAAAGGTTTTAAAGTTATAGATTGTGGTAATGGAGATCTGACCTTTAGCTTGTCTCAGTCTAGTAAGGGCAAAACTCTCGCCAGTTTTTGTGAAAAAAAAGGATTAGATATTAACGAAGTTTTTAAAATTGGGGATCAACCTCAGGAAGGAGGCAACGATCATGATTTCTTAAACACACCTGGAAGTTTTACCTGCGGCAGTGCTAATACTAAGAGCGTTTTTCCTTGCTCTCTAGGGCAACTCGAAAATAACTCAGCGAGAGGGACTCCAGTTACTTTTGAAATTCTAAATAAAGTATTGACCAAAATTATTTTTTAATTTATATGTATATTATGTCAGGAATTGAGAAAAACACATTACGTCAAGAAAGTTCAGTAGAAAGAGTACCCCTAGACAATAATAGAGTCATTGATATTATAGCATCTGTCGAAAAAAGAAGAAA
>CAYXXA010000005.1:0-39785 GCA_964468965.1 uncultured Candidatus Peribacteria bacterium | reverse complement strand
CTTTTTCTGTTTATGAAAAAAGAAGCCAATATGACGAAGCGACATGGTGAACAACACTTACAATATACGGAACTTTTTTAAAATTTGCAAATATAGTTCGTAATATGTACGTTGATTACGAGTTAATTGATATGTTTTTAAAGAATGAATTATTCAGAAAAAACTTATTCGTTGAAATTTTCTCAAAGATACTATAATTTTTTTATTGGCTGAATTTATCAGTATTTCCTTGAAAATATGAAAATCCCAATTGAAAATATGAGCCTATGATTTACCTAGACCATGCGGCAAGCACAACAGTTTTCCCTTCTATTGTGAAGGGGCTTTCGGGTAAAGCAACATTATCCGCTAATCCGAGTTCGGTTCATCAAGCAGGTATTGAGGCACGATCGATTATTGATCAGGCTCGTTATGATATGGGAAAGATTTTACGAGCTAAACTAGAAAATATTATTTTCACCTCTGGGGCAACGGAGGCGCTTCATTTGGCGATTATTGGAAACTATCTGGCGAGAAGGCAGGGGACTAAGCCGTTTAATATTTTAATGTCGCCTATTATGCACTCGGCGGTTTTTGAAGCGGTGAATTTTTTACAATATCATTTTAACGTTTCGATTACCTATTTACCGCTTGAGGCAAAGGGGTTTATCGATTTGTCTGATATTTCAGCCTCCGATCTACTATCTTCGGATATGGTGATTTGTGAGCATGGAAACTCAGAAGTTGGACTACTGCAGCCTGTGGCAAAGCTGGGGAAAATGATTCGTCGAATAGAAGGAGATCGACCTGTTTTTGTCGTGGATACGGCGGCGTCAGTGGTGGATACGGATATTTCACTGGATCATCAGGTTTGTGATGCGTTGGTATTATCAGCGGAAAAGTTTGGTGGACTAAAGGGGAGTGGGGTTTTGATAAGCGATACGAGTTTTGAAATAAAACCGTTGATCGGTGGTAGTCAGGAGTTTGGGTATCGAGGAGGAACTGAGAATGTCGTGGGCATCTGGGCGATGGCAGAGGCATTGAAACAGCACACCCAAGAAAGAAACATATTAGTAGAGCAATGGAACGAGTTTTATGAAATACTGAACAACTTTTTTATTCAAAACTTTAAAAATATTAGAATCACAACACCTCAAGACAATAAAATGTCTCATATTTTTCATTTTATCCTGCCTCAGGAAAAAGGTTCGGTTTTTGTTCAGCAGTGTGATCTAAAAGGGGTAGCGCTCTCCTCTGGTTCGGCGTGTAGTAGTGGAAGTGTTGGTGGATCAAAAGTATTGAAGGCAATTGGGTTTTCTGATGAGGAGTCCGAACGAGGCGTTCGGATTTCATTTGGTCGAGATACGACGAGAAAAGAAATTGAGAGGACGATGAAGGTTTTAGAATCAGTTTTGTAATCAAATATAAGAATTATTTATTAACCCTTTTACTTTCGTGATTCATGAAATATCGTTAAGGCAACCAAGCGGATAAAGCTATTTTAATGAGATAAAATTAGAAATCTGTTCTCAATTCGTCTAAACTGGAAATTGAGGACCTTTTTTTTAATACCAATAGCCACCTTTTATGTCTAAAATAAAAGATTATCTGCGTCGTAAAAACTATAAACTTTTGGAGTTTTTTCGTCGTAAATTGGATGCTCCATTGGATGCGGAGTGGTCATGGGTCATTGATCAGTTGTTTACCAAAATCGCGTGGCTCAAGCAACCCGATGAGGGAAAGACGGAGATTTCAAAACTTGTTGTTGAGGGCGTTCGGACTGGACGACTTTATTGGATGGAAGTGATTCTTTCGAGTATTATTGCGACCTTTGGGTTGATTCAGGGATCGGTGGCGGTGATTATTGGAGCCATGCTGATTGCGCCTCTATTACGTCCGATTCAAGCTATGGCCTTTGCGATTGCCAATGGGCGACATGGTTTATTTTGGCGATCGTTTAAGGTGTTATTCTTGAGTATTTCTCTAGGAGCACTACTTGGCTTTGTCTTGAGTTTTTACCTACCGATTGTGATTGAAAATACAGAGATTTTATCACGAACAAAGCCCAATCTTCTTGATTTTTTTATTGCTGTGGCTTCGGCGATGATTGCGTTTTTAGCTTTATCCAATAAAAGACTTTACGCGAGTGTCGCTGGTGTGGCGATGGCAACAGCGTTGATGCCACCAATTTCGGTTATTGGGATTGAATTGTTTTTAGGGAATTTTATGGCGGCATGGGGGGCTTTTATTCTCCTGTTTACGAATCTTGCGTCTATCTTGATGGTAGGGGCTTTGATGTTTATTTTTTATGGATTCAATCCCCATGAGGTAAATACGAAAGAAACAGTCAGGAGTTT
Organism: uncultured Candidatus Peribacteria bacterium; assembly: GCA_964468965.1. Classification (GTDB taxonomy): domain Bacteria; phylum Patescibacteriota; class Gracilibacteria; order UBA4473; family UBA4473; genus JALWQU01. Next base: position 37,449 of record CAYXXA010000005.1, on the reverse strand, counting down.
GCTGGTGCTTATTTCGATTGTGATTGTTTTGATGTTTACGTTGGGAAAAAGTCTCCAACAAATTCGAGATAATCTTGATTTTAAAAAGGAAATTAACCATTTAGTAACTGATGAACTCAGTCAAAGTATCCCCTCGGCTAAACTTACAAATTTGATGGTAAAGGGAACGGTTAAGTCTCAAAAAATAAAACTAACGGGTAATGTGCAATTACCAGAAAATATTCCTTTTTATCGTGATAAAATAGATCAATTAGCTGAAGTACTTTCCACTCATCTAGGGAAATCGGTTGGACTTGATCTGAGTATTGATCGAGTCGCGAGTATTCAGAGTGATACTAACGCCCCTCAAATGGATGATCAACTGATCAAGAAAACGAGGTTTTTCTTTAAGCAAAAATTCCCAGAAGGTCTGATTGTTACTCAGGAAGCTCTAGAATTATTAAAAAATAAATGGTCGGTTAAGACCGTTTATACCCTAAAGAAAGGAGTTTTTATGGATAAAAAAACTCAAGATTTTATTGAGCAGAATGTTCGGCAGGCTTTTCCTCAGAAAGAAATTAAATTTATTTGGGGTGATCTGCCTACACGAGAGTTACCGACTATTCCCAAAAAACCAACGGAGGATGAAATTTGGTTTTCTGAAATTGAACAACGGTGGGCTCAATTTTTTGAGGATAATACTAGTGATAAATTTTCAATAGAAAATTTGGATATTCGATGGACATCGGAAGAAGGACAGAAACGAGTTTTTGTAAACTTTGATCTTATGGTGCCAGAACACATTACGGAAGAGGATTTGCAACTCTTTAATAAAAAGGTAAATGCCTTTATCACAACGTTTAACAAGGAAGATATAGTGGTTAAATCAAGGATTTTTCCCTATTTTTCTCTTGATATTTCACCTTTAAAACCAATAAAAGAAGAAGCGGTATCTATGGAGCCAAATGGATCAGATCTTGAAGAGAAGACAGAACCCCAAAGTAGTTTATAAGAGGTTTTTTATTTTGACTAGCTCATTGATGCCACGCAAGGTTGAAGATTTGCCGTTGTGTTTCTGCAACGGTAGAGGATTGTATTAAGATTACGAAACTTCGAGGTTCAAATGAGGCAATAAGAATCTTATCATCAAAGATATTAATTTCATTCTCAACACGGAAAAGATCTTTGGGGAATAGACGAGTTTCTCGATAAAAATCTTTGTCGGATTTTTGTACCATTCGTCCAGCGTGGTCATCTGGAGCGATACCGCGAAGAAATATTTTTCGTTTAGCTCGTTGACGAACATATTCCTTATCGTAGTTTGGCCAGTGATCTCGAATATTTCGAGAGTTAGCATAATTTAAAATTTCAGTTTTGGCGGAGAGTGTTTTTTTATAAGCCTTTTTGAGTTCGTCTATCCCTTCGAAAAGTTGTACTTTTGGGCGAATAGTATGTTGTGTTGATAATTCTTTTAGAAAAGGGATGGAAGAGGCCAGTATATTTATTTTTTGGCGTTGTTCTTCAAAAAACAGTTCAGGTTCAATAGCGGTAAAGTGTTTGGTGTCCTTTATCTTAGAGTTGTAAAGAAGTCCTTTTTTAACAAGTTTTTGACAAGTTCCATAGGTTGTAACTCTATTGAGATTGAGGTGTTCCGCAATTTGTGAAGCAGGAGCTGTACCACATTCAAGTGCCGTTAGGTAGATTCGTGCTTCAGTGGCAGTGTATCCAAAACCTACCAAATTACTTATAATAACATCTTTTTTCATTTTTACAAGTTGTAATATTATGAAACATATTCACCGACTATTGAATACTTTTGTTTTTATTTTTCAATTAAAATTGTTGTAATTTTTTTCTACAGTATAGAGTTAGCTTTATTGTATAATTGACTTAGCGGTTCTGCTGCACAATAATTAATCTGTTCTTAATTTTTTAACCCTTATTCAAAAATGGAAATTTCGGTAGATGCGATTACGCAAGAAGATGCTATCTTAAAAACGTTAGTAACAGATTTAGCTGGTGGATTTAAGGAGATTATTTTTCCGATTTCGGCACTAAAGGAAGTTTTAGGGTCTGGGATAGCCTATGATGGTTCAAGTTTTCAGGGAATTAATGCCATTAATGCTTCTGATTCCATCTTGCATGGAGTTGAAGAGTCCTTAGTTCGAGTGCCAACGTCGATAGCGGATACAGATAAGGACGAGTATTGGATTATTTGTGATATTTACGATGTTGATGGAAAACCTCATTCAAATTGTGCGCGGAGTAAGCTCGTTGAACTTCAATCAAAGTTAGCAGAAGCATGGGACGGAGGAAATCTTTATATGGGTGCCGAACCAGAGGCTTATTTTCTAGAAAAACGTGAAAATGTTGGAGTTGTGAATGGTGTAAATACTAATTACTTTAATCCGAAAGATCCTAAATCTATGATTATTGCTGAGATTGGAAATGTACTTGGAGAAATGGGCTTTGAAATTGAGCGAGCTCATACAGAAGTTGGAGAGGATCAATTTGAAGTAAATTGGCGTTATGATAAAGCGGAAAGAACAGCTGATCAGATACAAATTTATAAAATTGTGGCTCATAAAGTTGCTCGAAATTTTGGTTACGATGTTACGTTCCTTCCGAAACCTTATGCCGAACGGAATGGTTCAGGGATGCACTGTCATTTATCGGTGGCGAATGATTCTGCAAATTTGTATTATGATGCTTCGGCAAAAGATCAACGATATTTTTCAGAAACAGCTCGTCACTTTTTAGCTGGGATTTTAGAAAACGTTCGTGGTCTATCCGCTATTGCAAATCCAACGGAGGTTTCATTTTCTCGACTTGTTCCTGGTTATGAAGCACCCTGTATTGTTGCTATTGGTGATCGTAATCGAAGTGCGGCTTGTCGTATTCCCGCTATTGCGGATGAGGCTACGCGGAAAGTAGCTATTCGGACAGAGTTTCGTTTCCCTGATCCTATGGCTAATCCATATCTTCTTGCTGCGGGCTTTATAGCTACGGGATTATCTGGTATTGAAAAATTAACCAAGTTTACGGGATTTTGTGATGAAAATCTCTTTGCTCTTTCTCTTAAGGAAGTTGAAGCGAAAGGTTATACGCTTCTTCCTCGAAATCTTTGGGAGGCCTATCGTGAATTTGATAAAAACGAGATTTTAAAGTCGAAGCTTGGTGAATTTATACATGAATCGTTTGGAGAAATACTTTTGACAGAAATCGATAGTTGTCAGCCATATGCAAATACACACTCGATGAAACTACATTACTTGAAATAAAGAAACTCATAAAAAAAAAGACACCCCATCTGGGTGTCTTTTTTTTATTTTATTTTTTACTTATGATTTTTTGTGATCAGGGTGGAATTTATCAATAGTTTTTTGATTGATTCGTTTTAGTTCTGTTATTGGGAATGGTCGTAGTAATTCCCATCCAAGTTCAAGTGACTCGATAATGTCTCGATTTTTATCAAAGCCTTGTCCTACAAATTCTTTTTCAAATTTATCCGCAAAGGCAAGGTAGATTTTATCAACATCAGAAAGCGAGCTTTCTCCAAGCACAACAGCTAGTTCTCGTACATCTTTTCCTCGAGCATAGCAGGCAAAGAGTTGATCTTTGAGCTTACTGTGGTCTTCTCGCGTTTTTCCTTCTCCCATACCCGCACCAGCAAGTCGAGAAAGAGATTTTAGTACGTCAACGGGAGGGGCAATTTGTTTTTGATGAAGACCTCTGTCCAGTACAAACTGTCCTTCTGTAATATATCCTGTTAGATCTGGGATTGGGTGTGTAATATCGTCTTCTGGCATCGAAAGAATTGGTACTTGTGTTACCGATCCATCTCGTCCTTTGATTCGTCCAGCTCGTTCATAGATAGTCGCAAGATCGGTATAGAGGTATCCAGGGTAACCTCGTCGACCAGGAACTTCTTTTCGTGAAGCGGATACTTCTCGTAGGGCTTCAGCGTAGTTGGTCATATCGGTAAGGATAACCAAAACGTGTTTATCTTTTTCGAAAGCTAGGTATTCCGCAAAAGAAAGTGCCATTCGTGGTACGGCAATTCGTTCCACTACTGGATCGGCTGCGGTATTGATAAAGAGTGTTGCGTTTTCGATCGCTCCGGTTCGTTCAAATTCTTTTTGGAAGAACATCGCTTCTTCAAAAGTTACTCCCATTGCGCCAAAGACAACGGCAAATTCTGATCCGTCATTCACTTTGGCTTGCCGAGCGATTTGTGTTGCGAGTTCAGCATGAGGGAGTCCTGATCCTGAAAACACAGGAAGCTTCTGACCTCGAACGAGTGTGTTCATCACATCAATTGTTGAAATTCCAGTCTGAATGAAATCAGAAGGGAAGTTTCGTGAGTAGGGATTGATGGCTTGCCCAGAAATATCGATTTCTTTTTCTGGTAAAATTTCAGCTCCACCATCAAGTGGTTTTCCAGCTCCATTGAAAACTCGTCCAAGCATATCAGGTGATACCCCAAGAGTTGCGATCTTCCCAAGGAACTTAGCTTCTAGTCCTGAAGTAGAAAGTCCTTGTGTCGATTCAAACATCTGAACAAGGGCTCGTGATCCGTCAATGGTAAGTACTTTCCCCATCTTAACAGAACCGTCTTGGGTTTTTACTTCGACAAGTTCTTCGTATTTTACGCCTTCAACGCCTTCTACGACAAGGATTGGTCCGGCAATGGATTCGATATTTTGATACGCTTTTTGCATCTTTTCGGGTTAAAAATTCGACGAGATTTTAGAAGCAATTGATGATATGTCAAAACAAAAAACTTCTATTTTAGGAGAAATGAAGGATTGGATGTTTTTATGCTTGGAATATTATGATTAAGATTATTCATTGCTCAGTATTTTCTAGATAAAAATTCAAATAAACTTATTGATTTTAATAGGAAGTGTAATCCATCTTTTCGTTTCTCTAGAGATATGGTTAGACGTAAATACTTAGGATGGTTAGGGTATGAAGGATAAGATTCAAGATAATTTAATAGGAAACAAAAATCAGTTAAGCTAATCAGTGAAATGAAAAATAAATAGGACTATGGTTCTTAAATTTCGGAGAAGAAGTTTCGCGAAATAATTAAGTGCTTCTTACGTCCTTTTGCCAAATACCCAGAAAATGACTTAATTTTTTTGAGTTTGAAGTTTAAAGTTTTTTTATTTACTAAAAAAGGTAAGCTTATAAGTGGTATGATCTTGGCATCTGAAACTCAAAACCTAGAACCAAAAAAATGAAAGTACTAATTCTTGCTGGTGGATTTGCGACGCGACTTTGGCCGTTGACAGAGCGTCGTGCTAAGCCACTTTTACTCTTGAATGGAAAGACGATATTGGCTCATATTTTAGAGAAAATACCACAGGATATTGAGATAATATTACTAACGAACCAACGGTTTAGGTCTGATTTTATTTTAGAATTACAGCGATTGGGACGGAGAAATGTGGAAATTTTTCTTGAGGATGCGGTTTCTGACGGAGAAAAATTAGGGGCTCTTGGGGCTATTTCAGCGGCAATTGATCATTATACTATACGGGAAGATATTATGGTGTTGGCAGGGGATAACCTTTTGCCAGATTTAAAATTCTCTGCCTTGGTGTGTCGTCCTGATAATGCAAAATTAGCCGTAAGAGATGTTGAGGACTTGTATGAAGCTAGAAAGTTTGGGGTGGTGGGAATCAAAAGTTCTGAGTTTAAAGAGTTAAATTCAAAGCCAAAGGAACAGCGAATTGTGGATTTCGAAGAGAAGCCAGCGAAGCCAAAATCAACATTGGTTTCCACTGGATTTATGAGCTTTGGGCGAGAACTGCTGCCAATTCTTCAGGATTTTTCAAAAAAAGAACCAGATGCGCTTGGCGGTATTTTCCCGACACTATTAGAAGCTGGGAAAGAAGTTTTAGCCATTTCAGTTGGGGGGGAGTGGTTCGATGTGGGAAGTTTTGAGACTTATCTGTCAGCGCATAAGGTACTTCAAAAATCAAAAGAACCTGTTATTAGAGGTCGTGTAAGAAATTCTGAGTTAGTCGGGAGTATCTATATCGGGGAAGGGGCTTTGGTTGAAAATTCGGTTATTGTAGATTCTATTATTTATCCTGGGACAAAACTTATCAACTGTCGTATTTCCAACACGGTTATTGATGAGGATTGTCATTTTGAAGGAGTAGATCTGAATTGTAAACTGGTTCGGAGGAACACAAAGGTTAATGGGGAGGTTGAATAAGATCTCTATTTGTGCTATAATAATCGGATTCTAAGACGAATATAATGGATACACTTTCGAGTATTACAATTGCGTTGTTATTAACTTTTATCGGTGCAGAAATCGGACGAAAGTTTCACTATCCACGAGTAATCGGGCAATTAACGATTAGTTTATTGTTGACAATTCCTTTATTAAGTCACTTATTTACGGGAGAAAGCCTAACGGTTATTGATACTTTTTCGGGGTTGGGGGTCATTTTTTTACTCCTACTGACAGGATTTGAACTCAATCTTAATGAGCTGAAAAAAAATAAAAAAACAGCCTTTTTGATAGCGATGTCGGCTGCGGTTGTTCCTTTTGTGATTGGACTTGTTTTGGGATATTTTTTGGGGATGTCGTGGAAGGGATCGGTGGTTTTAGGTGCGTGTTTGTCCGTTACGGCTGAGGGGACAACGGTGGCATTACTCCTCGAAATGAAGAAAATGAAGACCAAGTTGGCGAGCATTATTTTGGGAGCTGGTATTTTTGATGATGTCTTTGAGATTATATTTTTGAGTGTGATTTTGTTTTTTGCTCATCAATCTATGGGGGAGGTTGGACTCGCTACTTTTGGAATAAGGATGGTTTTATTTATTTTATTTTTACTTCTTTCTTTTATTTTCATTCCCCAGTTGATTCAGAAAATTCAAAAAAATGAGGGACAGATTCCCCTCTTGAGTGCGATGATTATTATCGGACTTGCGATTTCTATTTTCTCAGAATTTGTAGGGTTGGGGTCACTGTTAGGTGCTTTTATTGCGGGGATTATTTTGCAGAAATCATTTTTTAAAGAAGAAAATCGAGAAATAGAATCTCGAAATCTACGTCTTTTTATTTTTGCGTTTATTGTTCCTTTTTTCTTTGTTAACATTGGTCTGAGTTTTGATTATCATGTTTTTTTAAACGCACCGATATTAACGATTATTGTTTTGGTAACCGCCATTGTTGGGAAATTATTGGGGACGTTTTTGGTTAAGCCTTTTACCGATCTTTCGTGGCAGCAGTTACATCTCATTGGATGGGGGATGAATTCTCGTGGCGTGATGGAACTGGTGATTGCCCATATTGCGTTGTCGGCAGGGATTATCTCAAAAGATTTGTATTCCGCGATTGTTTTTATGGCGATTGCGACAACGGTTATTTTTCCGTTTATTTTTAGGATTATTCTCAAAAAGAATCCTCATATTATGGATTCGTGATTATAGGGCTATTTAATTGACGGATTTGGTATTTTCTCCACAATCAAAGTGATGGGGAATCAGTTGAAAAAGTTTCGCTCGGTGGCGATTTATTGTCACAATAAACCACAAAAAGAAAAAGAAGAGGTTCGTTTTATTCGTGAAATGCTTCGATTTTTTCACTCAAAAGGGGTTAAGCATATTGCGGGTGATATTCGGACGGTTTCGATGCTCAAGAATACGATTCCACTGATCAATGACGAGAAAAAATATGATCTCAAAATTGGTTTAGGCGGTGACGGAACACTGCTCAAAATGATGAGAACCTTACAGAAAAAGGATGGTTTATTTTTAGGTATCAATTTTGGAACTCTTGGTTTTTTGTCTGAGCTTCGTCCAGACAATGCGATCAAAGAACTGAAAAAAATATTTAAAGGTGAGTATCACTTAGATACACGAAGTCTTGTTAAAGTTTTTATCTATCGGAAAAATAGTAGAGGAAAACGTGAACGAATCTTTCGTGCTTATGCATTGAATGAAGTAGTTTTTGGGCATGGAGGGTTGGCACGGCTCACCAATTTTAATGTAAAAGTTGGACGACGATTGCTTTCGACGTATCGAAGTGACGGGCTTATTTTTTCAACCCCAACCGGATCAACCGCGTATTCTATGAGTGCTGGTGGGCCGATTGTCGAACCGTCTCTTTCAGCGATACTTATCACGCCAGTGGCACCGCATACACTTACGCATCGTCCTATTGTTTTACCCGGAAAACGAATTATTCATATGGGGTTTGATTCACGAGTGGATTCTATTTCCATGACGGTTGACGGACAGATTCATTTTTCACTCAAATCGACCGATGAAGTGTCGATTCAGACAGCGACTCGACGAGCTAATTTTATCCGAATGCGAGAAGCGCATTACTTTAAAACATTGAGAAATAAACTTGGGTGGGGAAGTATGACGATTTAGGGGAAAGCGAAAGAGCTTTTTTGAATTTATAAAAGATTGTTATCTATTTTTTTCTTCTTAACATAATGGCGGTTATATTTTGTACTGTTTCTATACGTTATTTATCCCATTTCTCTAATGAAAAATTTTGGATTTCTTCTTATTGATAAGCCTGTTGGGTGGACGAGTTTTGATGTGTGTGCGAAGTTGAGAAAACAGTTGAAAACAAAAAAAATCGGACATACGGGAACGCTTGATCCTTTTGCGACAGGACTTTTAATAGTAGCGGTAGGGAAAGCAACGAAGCTGATTCCTTTTTTTGAAAAAGACAAAAAAATCTATGAGACAGAAATTTTATTGGGGCATACATCAGAAACATTAGATACGGAGTCGGAAATTTCCGAGTGTCAAATACCGAGTGTCGAAGTGAAAAAGAAGGATATTGAAGCCGTGTTAAAAGAAAGATTTACGGGTAAGATTGAGCAGATTCCACCAAAATATTCAGCCTTGAAAATTGGAGGAAAAAAGATGTGTGATATGGCGAGAAAGGGGGAAGCATTTGAAATTCAACCTCGACAGACGGAGGTTATTAAAGTAGAAGTTTTATCACTTAAGTTTCCTGTAGTTAGAATCCGATTGGAGGTAGCGGCGGGGTTTTATGTACGAAGTTTTGCACGAGATTTGGGGGAAGCGTTAGGATTGGGGGGAGGGATTTGTCAACAGTTGAGGAGGATAGGGGTTGGAGCGGTGAAAATGACGAATAACGAATTACGAATGACGAATGGGTTGGAAATCGTTAAAAACCTTGACTCGGTTACCGCTGAAAATTTGATTTCACCAGAAAAACTTTTAAAACTTCCTCAGGTGGAAATTGAGGCAGGACGAATTGCTGATTTCTTACAAGGTCGAGCTTTTCCCTTTGAAAGTGAAATTAAAGATAAGTTTATGGTTTTGTCCGATGGTCGATTTCTAGGGCTAGGAGAGATGAAGTATGGAAATTTACAGCCAAGGATGGGTTTTGCTCAAGAAGCCTAATCCTTATTAGCATGATTTTATTCTGAACGAGGTTAAAATATGAGAGGAAATGAAAGAAAGAATCTATCATGTCGGTGCTTAGATAGTCGATAAACTGATTTTTCAAATATGAAATCCTTTGCTTTTTGGCCTTGAAATTCTGGTTCAGAAGAATACAAGCCTGTTATGTATAAAAAAATTGCACATGATCACTTTTTGTATACTATTTTACTTGGTAGATAGGGGGAAGAGGATTTGATAGCTGGAAAAACAATGCAAAACATGCTATAATTAAAAGATTTAATATTTTAAGTCTTGGAATCAAGGACTTTAAACTTGATCAGATCTAACCTGAAAGACTATGGAAACCGTGCGTTGTGCCATCTTCCGAAATAAAAAGCAACATCATGAAGTCTTGATGCTGAAAAAAGACGAAACGTCTAAAAATCCAAATGCGTTAGAGTTTCCTGGAGGAAAAATGTTTGATCATCGTTATCAGGCATTTTTTTATAAGTACTTACCACTAAAGCGATTGTTTCAGTGTTATCAGATAAAACGGGAAATGCGGGAGGAGACAGGCTTAAGGATCAAATGTTCCGATATTCATTACCTAGGTGAACGAAAATATAAAAATTCGGCAACAGGTGAGGTAACGATTATCTATAATTTTTACACCATTCTGCATGATAATCCTTCAATTTCGATCAATAACATAGGAAAGTCAGAAGATAAACATGCTGACTTTTTTTGGCTCAATTTTCCGAAATTTCGTGATTATTGCCGGAAAAGAGAAGGTGATCGGCAGGGTTTTGTCTGTAAAAACTCACGATTTCCGATGTTGTGGCGGAAGGTTTTTATGTAATAGTTGACTTATTCGCAAAATTTACTAATAAGGTGTTATTTAATCTTGGTTAAGTTTTAAATGAAAGAAGTCGTACAGTTTATTGATTTTGGTTACGAAGAGTTACCTCCGAAGAGAGAATCTTTGGAAGCTTTTACTTTGCATGCAGAAAATAGAATAAATGCAATTTCAAAAGGTGATCGTTTAGTTTTAGAATTGGGAGCAACTCCAATGGAAAACTCAGAAGGTTACTCGGTTATCACTGCGTTAAAAGAGCGGTGTGATGGTTGTAAATTTGTTGCAACAGATATAACGGCGTCTGAAAGTAACTTATTCGGACAAGCAAATATTCCACTTATCTTAGGAAACTTTTTAAAAAAGGAAGTGCAAGACCTAATATTATCGGAGTTTGATGGAAGGAGTCCTAATGTTATTTTGGCATTTGATATATTTGAGAAGCACTTAGCACATTGGGTAGCAAGGGATAATAAGGTTTTAGAGACACTCGGATTAGAGAACCCTGAATTGTTACCACATTATTTATTTAATGAGGCCTTTAATTTGTTAGCAGATGGTGGTACTATGATTGCACGAAACCATGACACAAACTTCCCCATTACGTTGCCAGTTGTATTTAAGACAAATGGCGTAGTGTGTGAGCTATCTTGTGAATCTGAAAATGGTACTCATTTTTTTAGAAAGAAAGTTATTTAGTGTAAAAATAAAATCCTCAGTTTGCCAAAAAAAGTTGTTCCTCTACACTCATCGGCGATGAATAAAAACGAACTACCAGAACTACTCATGCCCGCGGGGGATCTAGAAAAAGCCTATGCGGTGTTTCGGTATGGAGCGGATGCGATTTATTGTGGAGTGCCGATGTTTTCTCTTCGGACACGAGAAAATATTTTTACGGATAAAGATTTGGCAGAAATTATTCCCTACGCCCATAAACACGGCAAAAAAGTATATGTCACGACCAATGCTTTCCCTCATCAATATTTGATTCCACTGTATGAAAAACACTTTAAACTGCTCGAAGAGCTAAAACCTGATGGGATTATTTTTGCAGACTTAGGTGTTTTGAGCTTGGCGAATGAATTTGCGCCGAGTGTGCCAAAACATTTGTCAGTGCAGACTTCAACGGTGAATGCTCCAGCGATAAATCTCTGGAAAAGTCTTGGAGTTGAACGAATTATTCTCGCTCGAGAAATGGCCATTAAGGAAGTGGCACAAATTCATAAGTTAATTCCTGATATGGAATTGGAATATTTTGTTCACGGAGCGGTATGTATGGCGTATTCTGGTCGATGTTTGCTTTCTAATTTTACGGGTGGTCGAGATGCGAATCGTGGTGCGTGTAATCATACCTGTCGATGGAATTACAAAGTTTATGACGAAGATGGGCGAGAGGTAAACATAAAAGATCATTACGAAAAAGGGGATGATAATGGTTGTGGAGAGGGGGTGGCAAAATCTATTCGTGATTTTGAACAAACAAAGATAGTAGAAGAAGAAACTCGAAAAGGCGAAATGATTCCTATGGAGGAGGATTTCCACGGGACACACATCATGTCATCGAAGGATATGTGTATGATTGAAGATCTGGAAGCTATCCGTGATGCGGGGGTTTGTTCCTTGAAGGTGGAAGGGCGAAATAAGACGGCATATTATGCCGCAACGATTGCAAGAGCGTATCGGAAGGCTTTGGATGATTTGGCGGAGGGGAAACCGTTTGATTCAAAATGTTGGGATGAGGTTCATGCGACCGCTAATCGTGGATTTTTTCCAGGTTTTCTTAATGGGAAACCACAAGAAGGCTCAATGCAGTACGAAGCGAATCGTTCGACGTCTGATAAAGAATTTTGTGGTGTCGTTCGAGGCTGGAAAAATGGACGAGTAATGGTTCAGATAAAAAATAGAGTTGAACAAGGGACAGACATTGAGTTTGTGATGCCGAAAATCGAGGATGATTTTATCATTAAGGCTGAGGATATGAAATTTGGCGACAAGTCCGTTACAGTACTTCATGGAGGAAATGATAACGAAGAAGCCTCGATTAAGTGTGAAAGAGAAGTTCCAGTGGGTACTTTTATCCGTCAAAAGACAAAGAATCCAGCACAGGTGAAGTAGAAAACGATTATTTGGGGAACGACAAAAAATGAGTCCGCATGGATTCATGTCTTTTTCGATGGTGCCGAGGGAGGGAATCGAACCCTCACTCCTTGCGGAACGCGATTTTGAGTCGCGCGCGTCTACCAATTCCGCCACCCCGGCTAACCGATAGGAATATTATGAAATAATAAAGCTGGTGCAACTTAATTTTAACTAAATAATTTGATTTCATTTTTATATTCCGCCAAAATTTATCTGAAAAAATTAACCCAAAATTATCATGTCTGTATTTGATGAACAGTTTGCAAAAGTAAAAAATGATCCAGGTTTTATCGCGGCCCTTGATCAAAGTGGAGGGAGTACTCCAAAGGCGCTTAGATTATACGGTATTCTAGAGGATCAGTATGATGGAGAGGCTGAAATGTTTGATAAGGTTCACGAAATGCGAACACGAATCATGACGAATGAACATTTTAATGGTGAAAAAATTCTTGGGGCTATTCTTTTTGAAATGACTATGGATCGAGAAGTTGAGGGGAAACCAACGGCTCAGTATTTATGGGAAGAAAAACATATTGTTCCTTTTCTAAAGGTTGATAAAGGACTTGAGGAAGAAGCCAATGGTGTGCAATTAATGAAGCCTATGCCAGATATCGACAAACTTCTTGAACGAGCAAAAGAAAAGGGCATTTTTGGGACAAAGATGCGGTCGGTTATTCATTCTGCGGATGAAGCGGGGATTTCGGAGATTGTTGATCAGCAATTTGAAATTGGAAAACAAATTATAGCTCATGGATTAGTCCCTATTATTGAACCAGAAGTGGATATTCATTCAGCAACAAAAGAAGAAGCCGAAACGATTTTAAAACTAGATCTCATGGCGGCGTTGGATGATTTAGAGGCAGATCAAAAAGTAATGCTCAAGCTAACCTTACCAGAGCAGAAAAATCTTTACAAAGAGTGTGTAGATCATCCGAATGTATTGCGTGTGGTGGCTCTTTCGGGTGGATATTCTCGGGAAGAAGCCAATGATCGATTAGGTGAAAATAATGGTATGGTTGCGAGCTTTTCACGAGCGTTAACTGAAGGGCTTTCGGTTGATCAATCAGATGAAGAATTTAGCGAAACTTTAGGGGCTTCAATTGATGCGATTTTCAAAGCATCAAATACGTAGAATAAAGGTGAAAATTAAAAAATATAACTCCGAATTTTAGTCCCCTTTGAAAAAAGGGGACTGTAGGAATTCATAAAGAAAAAATATCCGTCAATGGTATTTGTTGTGTTTGGTATTTCAATGATTTTGGAATGAAATTAGTAAGTAAAAAGTAGCTCTAAATTTTTTTGAATTCTAAAAAAAGTAGTCTGTAGTTGTTTGTGTGTGAAATAGCATTTTTTAGTAGTTTATCGACTTTTTTTCTTTAAAAAATCTTCCTATTTTGACGTACTATTTTTACTACATTTTGGGTATTTTTTTAAACATCTTAAAAAAACATCATATTATCCCTCTTCTAGACTATATAAAACCTGCTTTTGGCGCTCCGAAAATGTTACATGCCTCTTTTTGGTTTTTACTCTAAAGAACCTTCAATTCGTTGACCTTTCCAAGTTTTTCGAAGTTTTATACCTTCGTAAATTCGTTTCTTTCGGGCACTTCTCATCTTTCTTCGTTTTTCACTGAGATGGGAGTTATTCCAACTTCTAAGTGGTCTTACCGCTCTAGATCGTCGGTTTATTTCTGATGACCAAGAAGGGGTATTAGATAGCTTTTGATGTAGGTTCTTTTGAACACGACTTCGTATTTTGTGAACAGTTTGACGTCGAGCTAGCCGTTCCTCACGAGAGGGCTTATCTGGATGTTGGTATCCACCTCGTAGATTTCGGTTAAGGTATTTTATTCGGTTTCGAGCGGCCGCTGAGTAGTTTTTTCGAGTTGAGGTTTTTCGAGTACCTCTTTTATTATAATCGGCTCTTGTACGAGTTATTCGATCTCGTCGAGAACCGGCACCTGCACTTCGTCCAAAACTACGGTGTCTCTTTTGAATATTTTTAGGCCTTCGGGTTTTTCTTACTCGTAAAGATCGATGATTCATTCGGTCTTCAAGTTTTCGTCCAAAGTTCTTATCTTTTACGATATTACAAGAAGGTACAACCTTGTAATCACTTGGCACGTCACAAGGTGTCGGAAAAGTCTGACATTGTCCGGTAGGGCTTATGGCCGATTGAATAACCTGAATACAAGAAGTTCCTTCTGATTGGGCATGTCCAGTATTTAAGAGTAAGAATGGCACCAGTAATAGTAACTTTTTCATATTTGTTTGTGATTTATTTGATAGTGTAAAAGGATACTAAGATTATCGACGTCTTTTGGCAAGTCGTTCTCGTAATCGTTCACGTAAACTTTTTGAACGGGTTCTTGTTTTCACGTGAGTAACGTTTTTTGATTTTCCTGAAAGCTGGGCTTCTAAAGTTCGGAGTTCCTGTTGGAGTTCTGCTATCTTTCGTTTTAGGTTAGCAATCCGGGTTCGTAGTGAGCTTTTACTATCAGTATTTGGAGAAGTCTTCTTTTTAGAAGATTTTGTTTTAGTTGTTGATGTTTCGTTTTCATCAAGGCTAACGGTAAAGTAATTTTGTTTTTCAATCTTGGCAAGATTTCGAGATTGACGTGAATTAACGGTTCGGTCAATCGCTTCAACGGTTACAAAGGACTTGACAGGACTTTTACCAAAGACATCAGTTTGTTTGTTTTTTTCTTTATAAAAAGCTCCCTGTGCATAATACTGTGTTTTGGGTTCAAGACCTTTGATCCTCGCTTTTATGTGGTCTCGGTCAACCTTAAAACTTTTGATAGGGCTGTCCATATTAGCATTTTTTGAGAGAGTAATGTAAAAACCATCATAATCACTTTTTGCCATCTTTGAAGGACGAGACCAGTTTAGGTCTACAAAGGTATCAAGGGCGAGTGATCTAAGTTTTCCAAATTCAAAGGTCGATTCACTGGATGAATTGTTATTAGTAGAATTATTGGCAATAACAGGATCTGTGATCGCTATTTCAGAAGTTTCCGTTTTGTTACCAGAGATCCGTCGCCATTTAAGAATTTTTGAACCATTACTTAAGGTGTATTTCCGTCCATCTTTAGTATAGGTGTAAACACGGAAAAAGTAATCGGTTCCACGATCAAAGGTTCTCAGTCGAACATCTTTACTTGTATTATTCGTATAAAGTCGAACGGGTTTTTGGATATGAATATCAGATCGGGTATCGGACCACTGAATAGCATAACCATCGCTTTGAGCCGTAGTAGAACTATCGGGAGCGGTCCACTGTATTTGTAGTTGTCCGGTCTCTATCATTGGTGTAGCCTTGAGTCCCGTCAAAGCGGTCGCAAAAGAAAGAGTAGGAACAACTAAAAAAGAAAGCACAAGTCCAAATTGTAGCATTAAGCGATTCATGTTTTTTTGTTTTTTTAAGAAATTTAATGTTCTTAAAAAGACTACTTTTGCGGTAGGATTTCGTCAAACTCATTTTTAAGAAATCGAAATCCGGAGTTCTCGTTGCTGGTTTTCCAGAATGGCCAAATCACAAACGTAGCTTTTCCAATGACTTTATTAATAGCGATGTAAGGGGATTTGTCTCCATAACATCCACTTGAAAAACATTGTCGTGCATCTGCACTCATGTCTCGATTGTCTCCAAAAACTAAAATATGACCTTCGGGAACGACAAATTTGGATTTAGTGGATCGAGTTTGTCCTTGGTTTCGAGGGGAAAGATAGGTTTCGGGAAGTGGAAAATCCTGTACTTCATCATTACTGAGGAAGACTTTTCCTTTTTTAACTTCAATCGTATCACCGGCAACCCCAATAACTCGTTTGATATAAATATCTCGTCCTTTGGCAGCGTAAGGAGCCTTGAAAACGACAACCTCTCCTCGTTTTGGATTACGGATAAAGTTGTAAAGGGCTTCATTCACAAAAATAAACTCTCCTTTATCTCGTTCACAGTAGTTTTTTAAAAAATTTAGCGTTGGACACATGGATGGACCCGACACCTGAAAAAACTGAAAAATATAAAATCGAATAAAGAGAACAACGAGTAGGAGTAGTCCCAGTTCAAGGAAAAAACTTTTCCAGCTTTGTTTTTCGTCTTTAAAAAATCCCATGATTTCAGTTCTAAATTTTAAGTTCTAGGCTTCAATGTGCCTTGAGTGCTATGGCATGTTAAGGAATCGTTTTAAAAATAAAAGCAAAAAACTTTAAACTTTAAATTTAAAGCTTTAAACTTAGTCTGTGACTTTTCTCAAATTTGGTTTCGGATACTTTATAGAAGAGGATGAAAAAGTGCTTCGTGTTTTTCGGCATCCTTTTATCTTTGTCCTTCCTCGGATGTTTATTCATGTTTTATTATGGGGAGGACTGACCTATGTTTTTTATTTCTTGTATCCGACGTATGATTTTAAGTCATCGTCTGGAGTGATTCACTCTTATGACTTGACCATGGTCTGGGGTTTCTTTGCTTTGTTGACTTTGTATAAGGTTCTGGGAGCACTTGGGTATTGGTACTACAATGGAATTGTTATGACGAATGAAAGCCTTATTTTTGTCGATTGGAAAAAGTTTTTTCATCGAAATTTCTCGAGGATTGATTTTCATAATTTAGACGAGATTGAGGTAGAAAAACGGGGGATTCGGTCGTTTCTGCTAAACTATGGGGATTTGCGATTTGAAAAAGTAAATGGTGGATCAAAGGTGCTTGTGCATCGTATAAATCGACCCATGTGGACATCTCGAACGATTGAACGATATCGAGAAAAGATCCTAGACGCGAAAAATTTCACGGAAGAATCGGCTTTGAAAAATCTCTTGTCACAGATGGTTCAGCATCATGTGGATGAACATGGACAACCGACTCGGGAGACCGAACGATTTCGACTAAAGACCAAGGATTTTTATCATTTAGAAGAAGCCGAACAGGAAGTCGTGGAGGCCAGAAAGCAAAAGGAAGCTTCCTTCTTTGAAAAGTTAGTTCCCAAAAAGATCGTTAAAAAAGAACAGCGATATCGAGAGATTGAGGTGGAGAAAGAACTGGACGATACGGGTGGATTTGATCTCGACTTGGATCGGTAGTTTTGTTTAAAATATAAATGCCAGATCGGGTGTCTCCCGATACTGGTATAAATATTATAGTGATCTTACGATGGAGTGTTTTGTGCTTGGATAACTTTTTTTATAGCTTGTTCGAGGGTGGTCTGATTGATATCTGTAATGCCTTTAGGTTGTAGTGTACCTGTTATATCTTTAGCAATTTCGCTAGCGTGGTTTACGTCGACACCTGTTAAATTCTGTCCCATTGATTGTTGTATGATATTAGCTAGCTTATTCACATCTGCACCTCTTAGTTCTGTTGGGTTGTTCATAAGTTCATCAATATTATAGTTTATAACGGTGTTCTTGCCATTACTGGTAATGGAAACACTTCCCATATTGGCACCCTTAGGTGCTTCGGTCTCGGTAGGTGATTTGACTTTAGCATTCCCTCCAATGTTAACCGCTTGCCACGATTTTACAGCGCTGTTACTATCCGCAATAGCTTTCTTTAAGTTCCTCAGTGTTCCTTCATTTGGACTGTGTTTATAAGCATCAAAAGCTTTTCGAAGTGGGGCTTCTTTACTTTGATTTTCAGCAAGATAACGTGTTAGTTTGGCAAGGTCATCGGATCCCAAGTTTTGTAGATCAGATTCTGTTAATTGAGACAGTACATCATTGACAAGTTCCTGACTTTGAGCTCGTCCAGATTTATCTTTTAACGCCTTCGTAAGTGCCTTAGTGGCATCAATCGCAGCTTGATTTCCACCGAGTAAGCCCATCATCTCAGTTCTTTGTTTCTGCAGGGTATTAGCTCGTTGATTCTGAAGAAGATTTGGAATACTGGCCATCGTACTAAGCCCAACCCCTTGTTTCATACTTCCCATTTTGAAGATCGGACGATCGACGGTAGCACTCTGGAGGGCGAATCCACCGACTTTTTCGGCACCACTTTTTATATGGTTAACAACTTCATCGGCTTCTGTTCCATTGAGGGCCCAGAAGGCCCCTCGCCAGAAAATAAGAACAATCATCACTTTCCAGAGAATCTCGAAAAGGGTTGTATTGAGGGCTATACCTGGAATTAGCCATCCAGATGAAACACTCTGGTAGCTATCTAAAGCAGTCATCATGACGAAGGTAAAAGCAAATACAGCCGATATTTTAAGTGGTACAATGAGATAGGTGATTATTTTCGAACCAATGTCGCCTCCAGATCCACCGAATCCTAAGATACCAGCCGCCATTAGAATCGGTGAAACCGCCATAAAGAGCCATAGTGCAGCGACTCGAATGATCATGACGATGAACATTGCCACCAAGGCGACAATATATGCCAGTGAAAGAATTGTTGAAAACAAGACATTATCAATGACTTGTGTCAGATTGGATGTTCCAGCGGCTAGTGTTGGGAGTTGTTGTAGGTGTAAGAAGTGGACAGCAAAGGCCACCATGATATTTTTAGTAGCATTGTCTTTGGCTTTACTAATATCAATGTAAAACATACAACTTGGTTTTGGATTATCCTTTGTGGCGGTAATAGACTTCCCTCCGTCTGCACAGTTCATTGTCTTATTAAAAACCTTGTAAAAGGCTTCATCTTTTCCCTCGCCATTGGGAACCTTTGTGTTTAAAAGGTCAACAAGTGATCCAGCTTGTTTTTCCTCCAAAGCGGTATCCGCAATAGAAAGAATCGCGACTGTCCCAACCTCAACGGCTTGAATTACTACTTTAAATGCCAATAGTGAGAAATTTACTGCTATAATCGCGATGATGACTTTTGGTAATTTTTCTTTAATTGTCCAGCCACCACCACTATCGCCAAATGAAAATAAGTTGGCAAAGGCAAGGTAAAGGAGAATAAGTACAAATCCTATATTTGTAATATTTCGCATATACTGCCAGAGAAATTTAATCCCTTCTTGTGCGGAATCATTGAGAAGGATGTCAGTTCCCAATAGCTCACCTCCAACAGAGATGATGAACATTGCGAGGAACGTGAACATCTTAATGATAAGGCTAAGTAGTTCACCAAGGCTCTTAAGTGTATCTTGTGTTTGCTGGCTATACCCACCGCCAATGTTTCCAGAAGCGCTTGCAAAGGTAACTGTGGTTGGATCAAGTAGCCCAATTCCCACAATGGCAATTAGTAAAAATAGTATCGGTTTGATATCACTTGAACACAATTGACCTATTTTTTTGAAGCTCTTGAGGTATTTTTTCATAATGTTGGTGTCCAAAAAATCTAAGAATTGTATCATACAATGGTGAAAAAATAAAGTGAATTCATCAATTTTTGCCCTATTACTAAAGTGAGAAAATAATTTTCTTTAGATTGCCTTTTGACAAAAAAATAATCTAAATTATTATTTGGGTATTAAAACTTATAAATCTCCATTTATACATGAAATCAGTAGCACAAATCCGACGAAGTAAAAATTTTCGACTTATTTTGATGGTTATTCTCCTTGCTATTCTGGCGGTGATGTATTTTACCTATGAAAAGTTTCGTATTTGGATTTTAGGCTTGATGGCGGTTATTTTAGTCGCCTTGGGAATGGAAGTAAGTGATAATGATTTTGATGTCCAAAAACTAATAGAGACGGGATCTTTCTCGGAATCAAGAGTTAAGGTAACTGAAAATGGACACTGGCTTATCGATGAGTGTAAATCAAAGTCAAATTTTAATTGTGATAATTTTAAATATCAGGATGAGGCACAAGCTCTTTTTGATGCCTGTGGTGGTGTAGAAAATGATATTCATGGACTTGATCGAGATAAAGATGGTATCGTTTGCGAATCAAATAAGAAACGAAAAGAAGGGGATAAGGTGCGATCACTTAAAGAAATTTTAGGGTTAGCAGATGAGGTGAGTACCGTTGAAACCGAAACGGCGCAATAGATCTAATGGCGGATTAAGCGTATTGTGTAGTTTTTGTTTTTAATCAGAACTAGGGTAGTGCTGCAAATAAATGAAAATTTTTATAGCGGGAACGTTTGATAACTTTCATGTTGGGCATCAATATCTTTGCTGGTCAGTTTATAGAAAGGATGTTGAGATGGTTATTGTTGTTGCTCGAGACAAGACGGTAAAACGGATAAAAAAACGGCTACCCCTTCATACAGAACACCAGCGAGTTGATCGTCTTAAGTTAGAGTTTTCAGCCTATCGTAATGTGAAAATTCGACTTGGTAATCTTAACACAAATTTTTTAAAAACTATTCAGGAGGAATTCCCAACACATCTACAGTTGGGCTATGATCAACAAGCAGATGTTGTTTCTATACAAAAAGTACTTCCTAATCTTGTAATAAGAAGAGGAAAACCTTATTTTGCTAATTTTTTTAAGTCATCCAAGTTCATGAAAGAACGGTTGTAATTTCTTTATCGGTTGTGTTTATTAGGGCGAATAACTTGTTAATTCTTATTCTATTTAAAAATAGTATACAAAAAAATTTGCAGGTAAATCGACTTTGTTATAGAATTGAAAGTAGAGTAAAAATATTATTCAAAAAATATAAAAAATGCGTCATTTTACATTTCCAAAAGCATCTTTGTTCTCATTCTTAATTATACCTTTTATGGTTTTTGCAACACCACCAAGTGATGTACAGAATCTTAGTGGTACGGCAGGGGATGGATCGGTTGATTTGACGTGGGATGCCGCCGAAGATGATGGCGTGATATTAGGCTATAAAGTATACTACGGGACAACTTCTATAGAAGATATGGGGGAAGATGAATATTATAGTGAAGAAGTTTTAACGGACTCATCGGACACAAATTATACCGTTGAGGGGCTTTCAAATGGGGTTACGTACTATTTTGCAGTAACCGCACTAGACGAAGAAGAGACAGAGTCTGAATCTTATTCTAATGAGGTTTCGGTTACTCCAAGTTCTGAAATGATTGATACGCCATCAGTTATCTCTGCTCGTCAAATTTCAGATACAGAAATAGAAGTCGTTATGTCAAAACCAGTTGTTGTTAAGAGTGTGACTCAGGCCTTTCAGATAATGGATGAGGGGAGCTTAACAGAAGTTTCCGTTGAAGATATTGAAGTGGAAGGGACTTATGTCTACATTACGGTTTCACCAGGGTCTTTGCAGGTAGGGAATGTTTATAATGTAACCGCTACTTCGGCAGTGGAAGATCTTTCTGGTAATCCTGTTAGTTCAGGTATTACCGATACCGTTAGTTTTACAGCGGGTTCTTCATCATCGGATGAAACTGTAGATGAGGAGCCTATAGTTGATGTTAATGATGATTTTTTTGTTGATGATGAGGATACGTCAGGGGGGATACTTGATATACCAACGGATGATTATGGTGTTGGTCATGGAGCGGCAACCGAAGTTGATCGCTTACCACCAGGTGATGCGACTTCCTTAAAGATTAATACGGATAAATTGGCAAAAAATGGAACGGTCGTTCTTTCGTGGGAGCCGGCCTTTGATAGGGATGGAGATATAGTTGACCAAAAGCTCTATATCAAAGAGGGAACTAAAAATTGGGATAATGGGTATTCACTTGGAAGAAATATTCGTACCGAAACGATTACCGTTAAAAAGAATGAAAACTACAGAATTCGTTTAGTGACCGTTGATCGTTCAGGTAATGAGTCAAATGGTGTTATTCTAAATTTTTCTACTAGTCTTACGAAAGCTGGACCAGCTACCATTTACCTATTTGGTGGGGCTTTCGTATTAGTAACGTTGTTCTTTGTGTTTGGACGAAAGAAAGCTTAATCAATGACAGAGAAAACTAGAATTCAAAAGTATCTTTCTCAAAAAGGATTATTTTCTCGTCGTGAATGCGAGAGATATATTCGGTCAAAACGAATAGCTATTAATGGGGAATTAGCTGTTCTTGGTGATCGTGTTAATGATGAGGATGTTATCTGGTTAGATGGAGAGGCGCTTGAGATCAAGAAAAGTATTAAAAAAAGGGTATTGGCTTTTTATAAACCCATAGGGGTGGAATCAACTTTGAAGGCTAATTATGAATCAAAGACCTTAGCTGATTTTGACTTTAAGGGACGTGTTTTCCCTATAGGACGGTTAGATAAAAATTCACATGGGCTATTATTACTCACGAATGATGGAGAACTATCAAACCGGCTAATGCATCCGAAATATAAAAAAGAGAAAGAATATTTAGTTGTTGTGAATAAACCGATAACAAGTATTTTTTTAGCACAAATGTCTAAAGGGGTATTTTTAAGACAAAAAAAATTCACCACAAGTCCGTGTACTATTGAGAAGATAGAAGATCATATTTTTAGAATTATCTTAACAGAAGGGAAAAACAGGCAGATTCGAAGAATGTGTGAAGCACTAGGGTTTAAGGTAAAAGATCTATTGCGAATACGCATTGGGAACTGTTATTTGGGAGAGCTAAAGGTAGGGAAATATCGCGTTTTGGGGGAAAAGGAAATAAAAAGTTTGACTTTAGTTGAAAATTTGAAAAAATAAGGATACAATTTTTATACAAACATGAAAAATAAATTTATCGCAATCGGTCTATCATCATTTTTATTTATTTTTACGGTTATGGCGCAGGCGCCACTTGAGCCGACAGATGGATCTTCTGGTTCTATGGATCCAGTATATGCGGCAGATGCGACAGATGATGTATTTGTAGATGATGTTGCTGCAAGTAGTGATTCTGATCCTTTACTACAAAGTACAGCGGAGTTATTAGCACCTGCGCAGTATACCTATGGGGTAATAAATGTTTCCCAAAATAATGCAGATGCTCAGAGTGTAGGGGCAAGAACTGGAGATGTATTGCGTTATGAGTATGTGATTAATTCAGAGCAAGAGGATGTGGTAAATTTTGTAGCGAGTTTAGATATTAGTCAGATTTTACAGAATGCCGATATCATTGATGCAGGATTAGGAAATGTTAATGGGGGAACCATTACTTTTCCAAGTTTTACGCAACAAGCTCCTTGTAAAAAAGTTTTTACGTTCTTTGTCCGTGTAAATAAATGTACCCCTAATACTCAAATGGTATCAACAAGTAATACGGGAGAGCAGACATCGGTTCGGCTTGATTGTGAACTTGCTCAATCTGGACCAGGTAGTCTAATGATGTGGTATATGACAATAGCTCTAGTGCTTGGTTTTATTGCCATTGGTATTTTTAATAAGCGGTCACACAATTAGAAAAAACTTAAATAAGAAGTAAAAAGCCTACATAAGTTATGTGGGCTTTTTATAAAGTAGAAAAGTTTTTATAATTTTTTTGAATATTGTAGTATTATAGGGGAATGTTTTTAAATTTTTTATCTTTTATCTAAAATGTCCGGACATAGTAAATGGCATTCAATTCGTCACAAAAAAGCAGCTAATGATGCGGCTCGTGGGAAAGTACTAACAAAACACAGTAAGATTTTGATGGTTATTGGGCAAAACGATCCAAATCCAGAAACCAACACGCCACTCAAAAATGCTATATCGAATGCCAAATCAGATGGGGTGCCCAAAAGTAATATTGAGAAGATTTTGAAAAAACTATCAGGAGCGGATAAAGATGGGGTACAGTATTCAGAACAGTTATACGAAGGTTATGGGCCAGCGGGAATTCCGTTTTTAGTAGGAGCTCTAACCGATAATCCAAATAGAACTTTTCCGAGTGTTCGAGTGGCCTTTGAAAAGAATGGTGGAAAAATTGGAAGTGCGGGGGCGGTTAAGTTTCTTTTTAATCATCTTGGGGTTATTCTCATTGAGAATGGCGATAAGGATGAAGAAGCTTTGTTTGAAATAGTTATTGAGGCAGGTGCTGATGACTTTCATTACGAGCAAGGGGTATCAGAAGTTATTACGGCTTTTGATCAACTTGGAAAGGTACGTGATAGACTAGAAAAGGTGGTAACGATTAAAAAATTTCATCCGGAATACCGAGCAAAAGATCCGATTATGATTACTGACAAAGAAACACTTGAAAAAGTAGAATCATTTATTGAAAAATTAGAGGAAGCAGAGGATGTGGATGATGTTTTTGGTGGATTTGAGGTCGATGAATCAATTCTGAGTGAATAAGAAAATGAAGTATTCAATCATCATTCCTACGCTTGGAAGGGAGAGCCTGAAAACGGTTTTGAAAGGAATTTCCGAGTGTGAGGGATTTAAGAATATAAAGCCAGAAATACTGGTAATTTTTGACGGAAGACCAGTTGATACGAAACTTTCAAAGTATATTAAAGGGTTGCGTTTGTACGCAACAGATCATCAGGTTTATGCGGGAGGAGCAAGAAACGTTGGTATTGAAAAATCAATAGGCAACATTCTTATTTTTATAGGAGATAATGGCATTCCAGATAAGGATTGGCTGAAACAAATTGTTGAATTTCATGAGAAAAATAAGTCACCCAACAGGGGATTACTAGGAAAAGTAATCTGGAAGTGTCAAACTGATTTTACTCAATTTCTAGAAAATGGACCACAGTTTGACTACTCAAAAATTAAAAAAAATGGAGCGGATTGGCGACATTTTTATACGAGTAATATCAGTCTGAAGAAATCATTTCTAAAAATAGGGAAAGGGAAGAAGGGGAGCGAAGAACTTATGTTAAAATTTGATAATAATTTCAAAGGTTGGGGATTTGAAGATGCTGAATTTGGGTATCGATTGGCACAAAAAGGTTTTAAATTATCCTATAACGAACGTTCTATTATTTACCGACTGGATGTACCTGATCTTGATTCTGTGCTACTAAAAACCCTTTCAGCTCGAAAAAATGCACTAGTTTTTGAACAACTTCATCCTGAAATTAAAATTTTACCACGAGGAGGGAAACGAATAGTGTTAAAGGTCCTAATTTTTATAGCTTCCGTTTTAGGGATCTTTTTTCCAAAAATGAAATGGTGGGCGAAATGGAAAACATCGTGGGTGGGGAAATAAAAAGTCTCTTTCATTTCTATTATCAGAGTGATAATTACAACCTCTTTAGAGTTGTGTTTTTCGCTTTTTTAGGGTATAATGCTTTGATATTAATTCACTCAGACAATGGCGGTTGTAAAACAGAAAGTGGAGAAAGAAGAAGTGACGGTTGTGCCAGATTTTTTGAAAAGAGGATTGGAATGGGGTTTGAATTATGGAAAAGAAGTAGAAAGTGATGATAGCGTAGAAGAGCGTTTGGAGAAAGGGATACTGAAACATCATTCTAAAATTGAACGTAAAAAATATGCGAATAATGTGGTTCCACTGAATGAATTAGAAGATCAAACGGCGGAACACTTTCGTGTGGATACGGAAAAAGAAAAACTGGCGATGGAAATTGCCAAGAAGAACGGAACAAACCGTCCTATTTTAGTTGTTTCAAATGAAATTGAAAATGTAACGGCTGTTTTAGAGGATGATGAAAAGTTAAAGAATCTCAATAAAGAGGCGGAAGCGTTAGAGAGATATTTTGATGGTAATCATGATATTGAATATTTAACATTAGAGGAGCGGAAGAAAAAGTTTAAAAATTTTATTGAACATTATACAAAAGTAGAAGCCGAAAATTCTAATTCTGGACGTCGAAAAATAAAAACTTTTAGTGAAGTTATAAAAGAAAACTGGAATAATCGTGAAGGCTTTTTTAGTTTTATTGGAAGATCTTTTAAGGACTTCTTTGCGTATAAAGCGGTTAAACGAGGAATTGAATCTTATAATGCTGGAATCGAACTTAAAAATAAATATGAAGATGAAATAAAGAATGTGATTGAAAAAGTTGAAACGACTACCGATAAGGTCAAATTGGGACTTAATGCCAAAAAAGAGGCGAAAATTCATACGGCTGGATTGTATCTAATTGGTTTAGAATTTATTAAAAAGTTTATTACGCTACCGACTAAAAAAAACAGGTCTGCGATTGTGAATTTTGTGACAAAATACCCAAAAGATGGGCAAAAAATTTTTAAAGATTTAGGAATGCCACTCAAAGGACTGGCAAGTAAGGCTCGTAAAACAGAGGCGTTTGCTCGAATTTTTGATTGGATATTTCATCCTGAAAAACAACAGGAAAGTTTTATAGAAACCGCTGGTAATATTGCATTGGATGTTGCCCCTATAACGGGCTCCTACCGTGATATAAAGGAACTTTTCAATGATGAATCAGAATACTCATTTGGAACAAGAGCTTTATTTGCGGGAACGAGTGTGGTAATGGATGTGATTTGGGCTGCCGGAACTTTCTTTTCCGCTGGATCGGCAGCGGCACCATTAGCGGCAGCACGAGTTACGGCTAAGGCAGCCATAAAAGGTGGTGCTAAGAAAATGATAGGGTCTGGTGTCATGAAGAAAACACTGAAAACAATTCCGAGGATGAGCTTCAAAAACTATGTTAAAAAAATGCCAGCATCAGCGAGAAAATACCTTCTCGGAAAGGAGAGTATCTTTTTGGCATTGTTTTTACTTGGTGATAATGCAGCGTCTATGTTCTGGGAAAAATATAATCCGCTTTTGAAATCTTATGCAAAACAGTCTGTCATGGAAAAAATGTCACCAGAACAAATAAAGTTAATGAATTTTGTACGAAGAAATATTAGCTAGTTTTTTTATCGTTTTTAGTTGATGGAAATTGAATGTTATCAACTTTACGTCTTTCAAGAACCAGTTGTCTGTTTTTCGTAATATGTCGGACAATTTCATGAGGATTTGGGGCCTCATGAAAATGGAGTGCCCCATCTACTGAGGCGGTTTCAATACAAACACTTCCAAATCCAAAAAGAAAATGCCAAATACCAATATTACTTGGTTTGACATTGGTTATGGATTCATAGGTAATGTCATTGGTAATAGCTCCAAAAAGCTCTCTGTTTTGGAGAATGACCCGTCTATTAGTGATATAAATAACATCATAATTAAAATCTAACCAGGCTTTAAAGAAAAAGATGGCGGCAAAAATAAAGAAAAAGATAGCAATGATTGTAGCGATAAACATACCCTGAAAAAAAACAATGATCGTTAACCCAACAGTGGTCATGACAAGTGGCATAATGAGTTTTGCCATGAAAACTAATGGGTGCTTTTGGACAACGCGTTCAATATTCTCATCGTCAAGTACACGAAATTCGCCATGTTCATTAGTCGCACACTCAGAAATAGCATTTCGTTCGATTTCATAAATTTTCCCAAGCTTGAGTATTCGAAGTATTCGAAGCGCCATAAAGATTTCTGGACGACTAATAAGTCCTATTTTTGCTAGATAGAAAGGAAGTATAGCAAGAAGATCAATAAGACCCCACCAGGAAAATACATAGGCTGCTTTTCGGTCGGCTGCCCAAATTCGCAAGAAGTATTCAATCGTAAAAACCGTGATGGTAATTTTATCAAAGGTTATAAGATAAGATTTAGCCCATGACATTTCTGGTAGGAAGTGAAGTGGAATAACCGCGATAGAAAAAATAATAAGAAATACCAGCGATCCATTTACAAATTTAGCGACTCTTGTTTCTGGCTTATGAAGACAGTGATTTATAAAAGTTTTAAAGTCTCGTTTATTATTCATTACTTGCTTTCTACATTAAAACATGATTTAAAGCAAGTTTATGCCTAATATTGTTTTTTAAAGGCCAAATAAAAACTTCCGCCAAGTAGTCCAAAAGCAAGCAGTAGAACAAAAGGAAAATGAGAAGATGGTGTTTGTGTTAAACTAGCTCCTGTAACTGGAAGAGTTTTGATATTAGGATTATTAGATTGTAAATTTTGAAACTCACTTACGGGTGGGACTTTCGGCGTATCGACCGCGGGGACTACTTCAATAGGGGTTTGAATAGCCGGAATGATTCGGTTATCGATAACTGGTACATTATTTTTACGTTCGTTGACAGCGGGAACGAGTTGAAGGTTGTCATTTTCGTCAAAGTAGAAATCTTCGTCAGTGGCTTGAGACGTATTGGTTTGTGGTGGAGTAATAGGTAGTGCTGGAGCTTGAGGCACAACACTAGGATAAGGTGAGGCTTCTACTTTTTGAACCGTTTCTAGAGGTGTGTTTGGACTATAGTAGGGGGTTGGATCTTCATCAAATAAACCATAAACACCTGTTCGATTTAGTACAGCCGAGAAAACTTTTACGCCACTCTCTTCGGTTTCAACAAGCTTTCCTCCAATTTTTTTCCAATACTTTTTTCGTTCTGTTTTTAGAACGCTTTCTTTTTCGGTTTCTAGTACCCAAAGTGTAGGAAGTCCAAACTTGTCTTCATCGTAGATTCGTGTGAGAAATTTTATACCGCTTCCATGGATTAGTCCATCTGGGTTAGCCAACGTTGTTCGAAGATATTCTTTTGGGTGCATAAGGGAATACCGATCAACAAACGTAACGGTTTCAACGTTATCGGTTAAGAGTTCAAAACTTAGGATTTCACGCATTCGGTATCGTGGTAGTTTTAAGGGTTTATCAATAATGGCAGGGGGAAGAATTTCTCCTGTAAAGGGTTGTTTATCTTTCGCATAGTTTACAAAATCACCTTTAATAAACTCGAGGAAGATGGTTCCTTTTTCGTCACTCAAGATTCCTGTGTCCACGACTTTACCATCTCGAACCTTGATGACATCATCAGCACGTAAAGCTTCACGTGCTTGTGCGGTAAAGGTCAAACCAATGATAATAAGGAGTAGAATACTGTATTTTTTCATGCAGGGTACAGTTTAAATGAAAATTTATAAAAAATCCAAAAAGTACGATACTTCTTTAAAAAAAGATAAATAATATTTATTTTCCTGAACCTTTTACGGCTTCCAAATCAGGTTTTTCGGAGGAAATTGTTAACTGGTCATGATTATCACAAATGACGGTAAAGTAGCTTCCCGATTCGTTGATACTAGGTGGTAAAACATCAATTCCCATCGCCTGGCATTCATTCATTTCAAGAACAATTCGATCGGTATTATTTCGGTCGGTGGTCATCATGGCGGCCATGAATTCCACGGGATAATTGGCACGAAGGTAAGCGGTTTCATAGGCAATTCGAGCATAGCAAACAGCGTGGCTTCGGTTGAAACCATATCCAGAAAAGGGAACGATGATTTCATCAAATATTTTAGCCGCGGTTTTTTTATCAAACCCCTTATTAAACGCTCCATCGATTATTTTTTGTCGTTGTTCGTTCAGAATTGACGCAATTTTTTTTCCAATTGCTTTTCGAAGGATATCGGCCTCGCCAAGGGAAAAACCAGCAAAATCTCGTGCAATTCGGAGAACTTGTTCTTGATAAACCGCAATCCCATAGGTTTTATTCAGAATAGGCTCAAGTGCAGGATGCATGTATTTTACCTTTTTGGGGTCATGTTTTCCTTCAATGTATTGCGGAATGTACTCCATCGGACCGGGACGATAGAGGGCATTCATAGCGACTAAATCCTCAAATTCTGTTGGTTTAAGTTCTTTAAGATATCGTCGCATTCCAGCTGATTCAAACTGAAAAACACCTGTTGTTTCGCCCGCGGCAAAGGTCGTTTCGAATGTTTTTTTGTCATTAATGGGAATCGTATTGAGGTCAATATCTTGGCCAGTACTATGACGAATATTATTAACGGTCTTTTCGATAATAGAAAGGTTTCGAAGTCCAAGAAAATCCATTTTTAGAAGGCCGATAGACTCTAATTGTTCATAAGGGTATTGTGTTATTTTTAATTCTTCAGCCCCAGGTGCCCACTGGATCGGGCAAAACTTACTCAGATCATCAGCGCCAATAATTACCGCACAGGCGTGAACGGAAACATGTCGAACACAGCCTTCTAATTTTTTGGCAATGGCTAGGACTTTGTTAAGATGTGGTTTCTTTTTTAATAAATCTTTAAATTCAGAAAGTTCTTCAGCGTCTTTTAGTTTAAATCCAGGTGTATTGGGCATGACTTTGGTCATGGCATTCATTTCGCTAAAATCTACACCTTGAGCCCGACCAACATCCTTGAGAGCGGCTTTCGCGGCTAGTGTTCCAAAGGTACAGACTTTAGAAACTTTTTCGATACCGTATTTTTCAATAACGTAATTCATAACCTCATCTCGTCTTTCATCAGAAAAATCAATATCGATATCAGGCATTGAGATTCGTTCTGGATTTAAAAATCGTTCGAAGAGTAGATCGTATTCAATAGGATCAATATTAGTAATTTCCAAAAGATAAGAAACCAGTGAACCTGCAGCAGATCCACGGCCTGGTCCAACCGCAATACCGCTTTCCTTCGCAAATTTCATAAAGTCCTCAACGATCAAAAAATAAGCATCAAATCCCATTCTTCCGATAATTTGAAGTTCGTATTTAAGTCGGTCTTGATAGGTTTGTTGTTGTTTGGCGGAAAGGATTTTATTAAATCCTCGTTTTATAAATCCAGCCTGGCAATTTTTTTCTAGCTGTGAAGCTTCAGTTTCACCTTTTTCCACTTCAAAATGAGGGAGGAGGGATTGGTTAAATTCCAATTTCAGATCAATGTCTTTGGCAATATCAAGAGAATTCTGACGGGCTTTTTCTAAAATATCGGCTTCTATATAATCAAGTTCTTGGGATATTTCTTGCCATGATTTGAAATGTCCTTGATGCATTATTTTTTCACGATGGGGATCAGATAAGGTATAGTTTTTTCCAATACAGTAGAGGGTGTCAGCGGCTTCTTCATCATCTGTATCGGCAAATCGAGCATCAGAACTGACGACAATTTCTAAATTATTTTTTTGAGCCTGTATTAGATTCCATAGATTTAGATTTTTTTGTGATTCTCCAGGCTTAGCAACACATTCAAGATAAAAGTTTTTCTGGCCAAAGATTTCAATACACTTTTTTAGATAAGTTTCAGCTCGATCTGGGTTATTATTTTGAAGTTCTTTTCCTAAGAGTCCGTTTGTTCCACCACTAAGAGCGATAAGCCCTTCCTGATTTTGTGATAGGCATTCCCAATCAATTCTTGGTTGCTGAAAAAGGCCTTCAAGCTGGGCAATGGAAATAAGTTTTAGTAGATTTTCATAACCTTTAAAGTTTTGTGCTATCAAAACTAAATATCCCTCGTTTCCATCAATTCCTGTTCGTTTCTCAAATCGAGAATCTTTAGCGATAGCGAGCTCTACACCAAGGATAGGTTTTATGTTACCTACCTTTTCGGCTTTTTTATAAAAGTCAATCAGTCCGTATCCAACACCGTTGTCGGTAAGTGCTACGGCGGGACACTGTAATGTTTTTGCTTTTTCCAAAATATCCTGTGGAGACATCATGCTCTGGAGGATAGAGTAAAAAGAATGTGTATGAAGATTTACAAAAGGTTGGGACATTTAATTTATGGGGTTATTTGGATTTTACTGATAAATTTTTATCGTGCCAAGATAATAATATAAAAAATAAAATATGGAGAAATAACTCTAATTTTTTAGAAAAAGAATACGAATAAGTAGAAAATGAAAGAACTTTGCTTTTTCAATTTGACGACCACTAAAAATATTCTAAAATCCAGCAGAATCCTTAATTTTTCCTCATAAAAGACATGAAACAACAGATTATCAATCGTTTTATTATAGTGGTGGCTATTACATTGATAGCTGCTATTTTGGCAGCACCAGCCTCTTTCTATCGTCAGCAATTTGGACCAGAAAGTTCAATCACCAAAACCTTAGAAAAATTTAAAATCGCCCTTGGGCTCGACCTTCAAGGGGGGACGGAATTGGATTATCGTGTGGATTTAACAGAAATCAAAGCTCAAAATAGTGATGATGATCCACAAAATGATGTCAATGTTAATCAAATTGTAGAGTCAGTTCGTGATGCTTTGGAGAAAAGAGTGAATCCAGCTGGGGTTGGTGAAATCGTGGTAAAACGATCTTCTGTTTTTGTTAATAATGAGAAAGAAGAGCATGTATTGATTCAAATGCCTCCAAATACGGATGTAGAAAAAGCCAAAAGGGATGCAGAACAAGATAATCGACTAGAGTTTTTTGAAGAAAATCCAGATTTAGTTAAAAAACTTAAATTTAAAATAGCCGCTATTCTCAAAAATCTAACACCAGAAACTTTTACACCGAAGGGGAAAGAACTAGCCAAAGAAGATGATTTGGTTACCTATGAATCATTTAGACCGACCTTTAGCGATGAAATATCAGATATAAAATTAGCGGAACTAATCACAAAAACAGGGGAAGGGAATATTGTTCCACAGGTTATTGAAACGACGATTCAACCAGAGTACAAAGTAACAGAGGATGGGAAAATAGAGTTTGATGGGTTGCCCTATGCACGAGATGTTTTCGCGTTGGCAAAGGTAACGAAAGTCGAATCGGTTGAACGAGAAAAAAATGTAGAAGCGAAACGAAAGGCACGACATATTCTATTTGGTTACACAGGGGCAATGAAGGCGGGTGAGGATGTAAAATACAAAACAAAAGAAGAGGCAAAGGCTAAGGCAGAAGAAATACTTGCAAAATTGAAAGAAGAAGGAACGGAAGAATTTAGTGATTTAGCAAAAGAATTAAGTACGGAGGGAGCGGCTCAACGAAGTTATGGTGAGCTTGGAGAATTTGGGAAAGGGCAAATGGTGCCACCGTTTGAAGAAGCCGTATTTGCGGTTGATGCCCCTCAGTTGATCGATCATGTAGTTGAAACTGATTTTGGTTTTCATGTTATTGAGGTTACGGGAGTTACCAAAGAAGAGAAAAAAACGGTTACAGAACCGAAGTATACTTACGATATGATCGTTTGGGATAAATCAAATGTAAGCTGGGTAAAAACACCACTTGGCGGATCTCAATTAGAACTAGCAACGGTTGGATATGATCAAGTAGGGCAACCTTTAGTGAATTTGAGATTTGATAAAGAGGGGGGTGATATGTTTGCGGAATTGACGAAACATGTAGCGAGTCGAAGTTGTGGGGGAAGTGAAGATCAAAAACAGCCATGTAGACTAGGGATTAAAGTTGGAGGGAATTGGATAACTCAACCCACAGTGCGAGAGCAAATTATTGGACGTGACGCACAAATCACAGGAAGCTTTGACTTTAATTCAGCCCATGATTTAGCTGACCGTTTGAATCTTGGGGCGATTGATGCACCGGTGAAGCTTTCAGGGCAGACAACTATTCAGGCACAACTAGGAAAAGATCAGTTGGAAAAAAGTTTAAAGGCTGGAGCTCTTGGTTTATTTGCCACGATGATTTTTATGATTTTGTTCTACCGATTTCCTGGACTAATTGCTTCGATTGCCCTTGTTATTTATACGGTTCTCTTTATCGCTATTTTAAAAGTTTGGCCAGAAGCCTTTGGTGGACCAATCGTTCTTTCTTTAGCAGGAGCGGCTGGAATCGCGCTTTCCATAGGGTTAGCGGTTGATGGAAATATCCTTATCTTTGAAAGAATGAAAGAAGAACTCAGAAAAGGACGAACGCTTTCGCAATCAATTGATCTTGGCTTTGAGCGAGCATGGACGGCTATCCGAGACTCAAATTCCACGACATTACTTATTTGTGTGATTCTTTTCTTTCTAGGGAGTTCCGTTATCAAAGGGTTTGCGGTTACTCTTATCGTTGGAACACTACTTTCTATGTTTACCGCAATTATTGTTTCACGAAATTTACTACGATTTCTCCTTCTCTTTAAACCATTACAAAAACCAGCACTTTTTGGAGTTGCTGAATCAGAGATTGGGAAAAAGGTTGCTGGAGCGAAAGTTCGTAAAAGAAAAGCTAAAAAATAATAGATAATTTAATACTCATGATCAATATTACAAAAACTCGAAAACTTTGGTTTACTATCTCTATAACGTTGGTTTTGGCTAGCTTATTAGCGATAGTAACTTTTGGATTAAATCTTGGATTGGATTTCACAGGAGGAACAAGATGGGATATTCAATTTCAGGATAAAACGATAACAACAAAGGATTTAAAAGACTTCTTTGCACAACAATCAACTCTTACTCAAGGCGTTCAAATTCAAAAATCAGATGATAGTACCTATTTGATTACCATAGAAGATCTTGATGATAAGGTTATTCAATCAATTGCCTCAGATCTAAAAAACACGGTTGGTGATTTTACAGAAAAATCATTTAGAAAAGTAGATTCAAATATTGGGGCAAGTTTTAAAGAAAAAGCCTTTTGGGCGATCGGGATTGCGTTACTTGGGATGATTCTATTTGTCGCTTTTGCTTTTCGTAAAGTGCCAGCGGCTATCAATCCATGGCGATTTGGAGGCGTGGCGATTATTGCTCTTTTCCACGATATTATTATTGTTTTGGGTATTTTCACCGTACTTGGCGCTGTTTCAGGAATAGAACTCGATCTGCCATTTATTACAGCACTACTAGCAACACTTGGGTTTTCTATCAATGATACCATCGTTATACTGGACAGAGTAAGAGAAAATATTCGATTACAGAAAGGATCTGAAACCTTTGAGGACACGGTAGAAAAATCAATACAACAGACACTTAGACGATCGTTGTTTACGTCAATATCAACCCTTCTTCCACTACTTGGTTTGCTCTTTTATGGTGCTGAGTCTATTTTCTACTTTATTTTAGCCTTAACTTTAGGTATTGTAGTAGGGACTTATTCGTCAATATTTATCGCGGCACCAGCACTTGTAACCTGGAAAAATTGGTCTGATGCTCGAAATTAATGATTACAATTACTTTATAGTAATCCCTTAAATAACATGGCAGAAAAAAAGAAATCGGCAACAACAAAAGCGAAAAAGGTAGTGAAAAAAGCTATTTCTAAAAAAACAATAACGTCAAAAAAAGTGACAGCTAAAAGAAAAGTTGCGCCTAAAAAAGTTACTAAAAAGACAACAGAACCTGTGATGGAGTTTCCGATAAATGTACCGCCAAGTGGGGAAACGTATTCGTATAAAGGATGGTTAAACTCTGATAGTTTTGTGAAACGATGTTTTGCTGTTTTGGGATATAACTTTGTAGGAACGTTGATGCTTTATGGCGTTATTATTGTGATTGCTCTAGTGATTATGTTGCTTACCGTTGGTATTTCAGCACTCGTTTCCTAGTGTATGGAAATTTTATTAAAAAGTATATTTGGTGGCTTTATTATCGGATTGGTGTTACTGACATCAAAGCTATTTGGTGAAAAATTAGCAGGGGTTATTTCCGCGGTTCCAATGATCTTTATTCTTTCTTTCATTTTTGTGACCGTGGATACTAAAAGTCCAGAAAAAATACGACTCTTTCTTGAAGGTGGGTTTTGGGGAATTGCTTTCTTTGTCACTTCCATTTTGGGACTTTATTGGCTTAGTCAATATTCTGATCGGTACTGGATGAATATCGCTTTGGTTTACCTTCTTTGGTTTTCGGCCGTCGGTACTTGGATTTATATTTTTAAAAAATAGATGGCAAAACTTCAACTAGAATCAGGGTGGCAAAATATTTTGCAGATGGAGTCGGATAAACCTTATTTCAAAGAGATTAAAACGTTTTTGAAATCAGAAATAGCCGCTGGTCATCAATTTTTTCCTCCGCCTAAATTGATTTTTCAAGCGCTTAATCTTTGCCCTTGGGATAAGGTAAAGGTGGTTATTCTTGGACAAGATCCCTACCATTCAACCGAATTAGTTAATGGGAAAATGAGTCCACACGCTCATGGATTATCTTTTTCCATACCCAAGAAAAACAAGAAAATACCACCGTCATTACAAAATATTTATAAGGAGTTAGAAACCGATATCGGTGCAGGGCATTTTGTTTTCCCGAATCATGGAAATTTAGAGTCATGGGCAAAGCAAGGTGTTTTAATGTTAAATGCAACGCTAACCGTTCGAGCTCACGAAGCAAATTCACATAGTAAAATTGGTTGGCAGTATTTTACCGATCAGATTATTCGGTCGCTATCAGAATATAAAGAAAACCTAGTTTTTATTCTATGGGGAAGATTTGCTCAATCAAAGGTATCTTTAATTGATACGAATAAACATTTCATTATAAAATCAGCACATCCAAGTCCGTTTTCCGTTCATACTGGTTTTTTTGGAAGTAAACCTTTTAGTAGAACTAATCAATATTTACTAGAAAAGGGAGTAACACCTATTGATTGGGGAAAGTTTGATTAGGCTTTTTTGTTTTCGTATTTCAGATAAAAACTTTAGACTCTGATTATGAAGAAGTTATTTAAGTATGGACTCGGAATTCCTATTTTGAGTGTGTTTGTTATCACGAGTTTTATTGGTATTAATTATTTTGACAGGGTGCAAAAACCGGCTGACTGTGCGGTTATTTTTGGGGCGGCCGTGTGGCGTGATGATGTCCCATCGTATCCACTTTATGATCGTATTTTAGGGGGAATAGAACTTTATCAGCAAAAAAAAGTAAATTGTCTTGTGCTTTCTGGTGGACCGTCAATTTATGGAAAACATGAAGTAGATGTGATGAAAAAATTGATGCGAGAGGTGCATATTCCAGCATCAAAGATGATCCTCGATTATAATGGCATCAATACTCGAGCGACTATTAAACATCTAGAAAAGGATAAATCGTATATTTTTGTGTCCAATGATTTCCATCTGGCTCGGATAAAATTATTTGCTTGGCGATATGGATTACATAAGGCTCAATTTTATCCCGTGACTTATCATTATGGACGATATATAAAAGAGCCATATTTTATATTTCGCGAGATTTTAGGGATTGCTTGGTATTTTAAGTGGGAGATTTTATTTTGTTGGATAGGTTATTTTCTTTTAAGGGAAAAAATAATAGACTTAAGTCAATATGTTTGGTACATTTTTAGTCGAAAAATAATTAAAAAAATATGGGATTTCTTCAAACGGTTACGGCAAAAGTAATTTTTATTGCCTTCCTTGTTTTATTACTTCTGATTCCTAAAATCATGATTCAGGGTTTAGTTCGAGAGAGAGAAAATCGCCAGGATGAAGTAAAATCAGAAATCAGTGAAAAATGGGGACAGGCACAAATATTTTCAGGTCCCATTATTAGTGTTCCTTTTATGCGAAAGTCAATGGTAGTAAAAGGGAAGAGCAATGAAGTGCCACTTGTTCGAGATTATTTGTATCTTGCTCCAAAGACTTTTGACTTGAGTTCTGATATTAAAACAGAAATTCGAA
>CAYXXA010000004.1:0-43061 GCA_964468965.1 uncultured Candidatus Peribacteria bacterium | reverse complement strand
ACCCCCGACACCCGGTTCCGAAGACCGGTGCTCTATCCAGCTGAGCTACGCGTGCTCTGTTGTCGGTAGTTTTTTATTTTGTAATCGTACGTTGTTCAATGACTACATGACTTACATTACCGCCTTATTTCCTCGTAAAAACGTGTGGCAATTTCAGATTAAATTTTAAGCCACTCTCCGCTTTTGTTCGGGGAACAAAACACATTTCCTAAAAGAGCCAAAGAATGTTAGATATTTTTAAATTTGATTCAAGCTTTTTCGTTGAAATTTTACTGAAAATTTGGTATAATGATCAGATTTTTACACAATATAATGAAAAAATTTATAGAGCTGATTGGTTTGGTGATAGCCTTTAGGCTCGGAAAACGTTTATTTATTAAACCCCAAAAAGTGACTTCTTCGCCACGAGAAGATGACGTATTGACGTGGTACGCGGTCTTTTCAAAACCATCAACCGCTTTGGTACTGAGTTTGCTCTTGCTTTCTGTGCTAAATGCCAATTTTTTAAAAGAGTACGCTTACTTTTTTCGAGCGAGTTTGGTTAATATTCCACAGACAAAATTTACGGGTACGGTTAATCCTATTGAAAAAGTACCAAATTGGTCAGACTTGACTGAAGCGGAAAGAAAAATGACTTACGATCAGATTCCGAAGTCCAAGTTTATCAAAACGCCTGATTATAATTTATCTGATTTTAAAAAGGGGATGGTTTGGTCGCCTACCAATGCTAAAGAGCGAAACGCTTATGTTACTTACCCTGTACCCAATCTAGGAAACTATCGTCTTGATGGGACGGAAGGAACGGGATCACATCCTGGTGTCGATATTAAAGCCCCTATCGGAACGCCTATACGAGCGATGGCAAGCGGAGTTGTCTACAAGACGGGGAATCAGCCGACAGGGTTTGGAAAGTTTGTGTCTATTGCTCATGTTGGTATTCCTGATCCTCAAAATACAGCGGTTAAAACAACCCTTATTTCTAATTATGCTCATATGTCGAAAATTCTCGTGAAAGAAGGACAGATTGTTACTAAGGGGCAAATTATTGGGAAAGTAGGAAATACGGGCATGGCGACAGCTCCGCACGTTCACTTTCAAATTGATCGGGTTGATGCGCCTTTTCATCCTTATTGGCCGTTTAGCTGGAAGGATGTTCAGCGTGCTGGGTATCACTCCTATTTTGATGGAGTTCGTCATGCGGTGGGACAGGCCAATGCTAAGAAATACACCGTGCATCCACTCAACTTTGTTACTCGTTTTCAGAACTATACCACGCCTAATAATTTAGTCGTATCAACGGATGAAAAGATTATAAAAGCAGTTGAAAAAACCAAAAAAGCTCCAAACGAAGGAGTGATTAAAGTTATTAAAAAAGATCCTGTCATCGTGAAAGAAAAAAAGGCGAAACCCATTACTATTAAAAAAGAAGTAGAGCCAGTTTCCAAGCAGCCAGCAACAAAAAAACCAGAACCAGTACCGCAAAAAATAATAAAAAAACAACCGACCGTAGTAGCCAAAACACGTGCGGGACTTTTGGATATGAAATTTGAAACCGATCGTCACTTTACTCCAGGTA
This sequence comes from uncultured Candidatus Peribacteria bacterium, assembly GCA_964468965.1. Lineage (GTDB taxonomy): Bacteria > Patescibacteriota > Gracilibacteria > UBA4473 > UBA4473 > JALWQU01. The sequence goes on along the minus strand of CAYXXA010000004.1, from coordinate 41,485 downwards.
AGCCAGAGGTTATATCACTTCGGATAAATAAAGAGGCCTTAGTGGCAAGTGCGGGGATTGAAGTGTCATCAACGTTAAAAAATCGAGCGAAGGTGACGCCTCATAAATTATACAAGCAAGACTTTGACAAAAGTGGTCGAGCGAAGGTGACGGTAGAGACCGATTCGCCATATACTTTTCGGTTGGTGGCAAGAGGGGATTTTGGGGAGATAAAATCACCAAGTCTTCGTCCAGAAATATTTAAAGATGTTGCGAATGACTACAAGTACGCTAAGGCTATCAAATTTCTCCGGGATAAGGGCGTTGTAAAGGGATACCAAGACGGAACTTTTAAACCAGAAGATAGTCTAAACAGAGTTGAAGCGTTGAAAATTATTCTCGTTTCCAACGCTATTCCGTTAAAACCACAGGCAGTATCTTTCCCTGATGTATCGTCTGGAAGCTGGTTTTGGAAATATGTCGGAACGGCCGTGGCTCGTAATATTGTGAAAGGGTATCGGGATGGAACTTTTCGTCCAGGGCGTGATGTAACACGGGCAGAATTTATAAAAATGGCGATTCTCTCGGCTGGGTTTGAAGTAACAGATCAGGTTAATAACGATCCGTATAAAGATGTAAGGCAGACCGACTGGTACGCGAAGTACTTTGTTTTTGTGAAAAAACATCAGTTATTGCAAACACTTGGTTATCGTATGATGAAGCCTAATAAACCTATCACTCGAGGAGAGGCGGCTGATGTGATTTATCGACTGAGTCGGATCAAGTAGTAATAAATTCTTTTAGAGTGGATATCGAATCAGGATGGAAATATTGGATTTCATTTTTTTGAGAGAACGGATGATGTCACGTGAGGAAGAGTGAATGTATTGGCTAAACCGATACCCGATTCGTGCAACTTTTTCTTCAAAAAGTGAACGCGATTTTCGTGAAGTATTCTGAACGACATAGTATTCTATTTTAGCCTGTTGGAGCATGAAGAATTGATCTTGTTTTGATTGACACCAGTCGTATTCTTGTTGAGGAATGCCACCAAGAGAAGATTGAGCACACTGCTGTATGATAGCATTACAGAGGGCGACAAAACACTGGTGGTAGACCTCAAGGTCTTGTATTATTTCCTTGGTAACCGCGGTCGGATGGGCGATGTTGTCACGGAAAACGAGGTCTAGTTTTTGGTCAAAGTTTTTATTTATCGCACGAATATAGGTTGGACCGTCTTTTTCAAAAAAACCAGCTTTTCCACATTGTGTTTCGGTGTCAAAAATTGGTAAATCTGGACATTGCATAACATCGGCAAAAGTCGTAGGAAAAACCAGAATCCCAAAACTGAAAATCAGTAGTACGACAAATGTTCGAGCCAAAGTATGTATTTTCATTTTTTATATTTTAGCATGGAGATATCTTTTTGGTTATAAATTTTATTGACAATTTTATATAAAGTTATTTAATACTATTGATGAGTGAAAAATGGAAATGGCCGAAAAAATGGGGAAAGCCTAATGGGTTTGCCGATTTGGGCTTGCGTCATTACCAATCCGTGACAAAGCGGTTGACTGATGAGGAACGTCTTGCCTTTGCTACTTTAAGAGCAAAGGAACGTCAATCTATGCCCCCTCTTTCAGAAAGAGAAATTACGGACGCTATGGATGTATTTTATAACAGTATGCACTTACACTTGGATCTGCGAGAAGTTGTAAATAACTCATCAATGGATACAGAAGAGGTCGCTGATCTTTATGATGATTTGGATTATTATATCAAAAATTTGGGAGACATGGAGGCGGGCTATTTATTTGAAAGTTATGATTATTTTAAGAAGCGGTATAATGCATTAGTTAAAGATGATGCTGAAAAAAAACATAAAGACTCACCGCCGAAATTATTACCAGATCTAACGCAACAGACATCGGCTAAAGTAGATTTTACGATTGAAGCTGGTAGTATTAAAGAGTACTATGCTGAGTTAGCACGGTACTTTGGACAAGATGGGTTTGGGCATCGTTTTGATGTAGCGGTAAATAAGATAAATTATACAATAAACATTAATGAATTAAGTAATAGTATGAAGTTCGGTGTAGAAAGTACTACTATAAATTTTGTACGTAAGAGTTTCAATCTACTCAAAAATATCAAACAAGAACTTGAGAGGGGTGAGGGGGTTCGAAGAAATGAAGCTGATACTATTGGGATAGTTATGGATTCTATCGGGAAGTCAGATTTACCACTAGAAGAGTATTATGAAAAAGCTTTAGATTATCTTCAGGTGAAACTTAATGACTTAAAAAAGGGATAAATTAAACCGTTCCCTTTTGACAATTGCTAATCCTTAAGTAGAAAATGGTAGACTTGTTTTTGGTGGTGGCTGAAAACACATAACTTTTAAACCTACAATCATTATGGACATCAGAAATATCGCTATCATTGCTCACGTGGATCACGGAAAGACAACCCTTGTCGATGCCTTACTCAAAGCGGACGAAAAGAAAGACGCTCACACGCAAGTGGCAGAACGAGCGATGGATAGTAATGATCAAGAACAAGAGCGGGGGATTACGATCTATGCAAAAAATGCAGCGATCGAGTACAAGGGAACAAAGATAAATATTGTGGATACCCCCGGACATGCGGACTTTGGTTCGGAAGTGGAGCGAGTACTGCGAACGGTTGATGTCACGTTCTTGATCGTGGACGCCTATGAAGGTCCTATGCCTCAGACAAAATTTGTTTTACAAAAGTCTTTGGCACTTGGGAAAAAGGTATGTGTGGTAGTGAATAAAATAGATAAGCCCGCTAGTCGACCAGATTGGGTGATTGATCAAGTATTTGACCTCTTTGCAAAATTAGGAGCGACGGATGAACAACTTGATTTTCCCTACATGTATGCGGTGGCTCGTGATGGGGTAGCGATAAAAGAACTTTCTGATGAAAAAAAGGATATAACGCCTCTTTTAGATTTTATACTCGAACATGTTCCAAAGGCGGAGCAAAACACAGAAGCGGTTTTCCGAATGCAACCAGCGACGTTAGCGTATGATAATTTCCTTGGACGAATCGCGGTTGGACGAGTTCATGAGGGAAAAGCCAAAGTTAACCAAATGGTCACTATTCTTAATGCCAATGGGAAAAAGCGAACGGGTAAAATCTCAAAACTGTTTACCTTTCAGGGAATGGAACGAGTGGAAACGAATGAAGTTGAAGCAGGTGATATTGTAGCGATTGCTGGAATTACGGATATTTTTGTGGGAGAGACGATTGCGGGGGATGATACGGTTGAGCCACTGCCAGCGATTAAGGTTGATCCACCTTCTCTTGCTATGTATTTTATGGTGAATGATTCCCCTTTTGCGGGAAAAGAAGGGAAGTATGTTACTTCTCGACAGATACGAGATCGATTGGAAAAAGAACTCGAAACCAATGTAGGACTGAAAATAGAGTTTTCGGAAAATGCCGATAAGATCAAAGTCCTTGGGCGAGGTGAAATGCACTTAGCCGTTTTGATCGAAACGATGCGTCGTGAAGGGTTTGAACTGCAGGTTTCACAACCAGAAGTGGTTTTCCAAGAAATTGATGGACAAGTTCACGAGCCGATCGAAAACGTCGTGATTAATGTTCCAGAAGAAAATGGTGGGAAAATTATCGAAATGATGTCAAAACGAAAGGGGGAAATGAAAAATATGGTGACGGAAAATGGGACAACGATGTTGGAGTTTGAAATTCCAGCACGAGGACTGCTGGGGATTCGATCAAATTTTATTATTCTTACCAAGGGAGAGGGGACACTATTTAATTCGTTTTCTCATTTTGCGCCACACGTGGGAGCGATTGAAAAACGACAAGTAGGTTCGCTTATTTCAGGTGAAACGGGGACGACAACGGCTTTCTCTCTCTGGAAACTACAAGAACGAGGGGCGATTTTTGTTGATCCTGCAACAGAAGTTTATGAAGGGATGATTATCGGAGAACACAACCAAGGCTCTGATCTAACCGTGAATCCGATCAAGGGAAAACAGCTGACTAATGTTCGATCTTCGGGAGCGGATGATGCGATCAATCTTGTGCCACCCATTAAGGTAACGCTTGAAAAATCCCTTGAGTATATCAAAGAAGATGAATATGTAGAGGTAACACCAAAAAATATTCGATTACGAAAAAAGTTTCTCACGGAAAATGATCGAAAACGAAATCGGTAGTGATCGTAAATTTGTGAAATAGTAAGATAGAGACACTTTGATGGTGTGTTTTCTCGGAGAAAATGAATTTGACATTATTATTAATATGTTTTTAATACACATTGAGAATGGCTGTGAAAATGTAATATATCTTTTGAGCTTACTCTGATCTTATGAAAATAAATATAACGTAAAGGTATGAAAATTATTTCAAGGAATGGAAACCAAATAAATGCTAAATTTATTTTTTTAAATGAAGGAAAAGAGTATGGTGGTTGGGGGAGTGGTGACCCATATCCTGATTTTGAGCAGGATCGCGAGTGGGTAGTTAAACTAATGGTAAAACGTTTTCAGGAAGTTAACGAGAAAGAACATTTTTCATCTTTGTTTTTACAAATATGGGTTAAACTTATTTCATTGAATCCAGAGGAAAAAGGTTGGAAAAAGCTTTCTCAGGAAGAACTGGATCAAATATCCTTTATAAAAAACTTTAGGAGAGAGACGTCAGTGGTACAGCGTTATTTAGATGCTCTTTTGATGATGTTTGAAGAGTTAAAGAATAAGGCGGGGGAACTTCAATTAGAGCTAGTAGAAGAGGTATTGATACAAAGAGCAGAGGATAATCAACAAGCTATAGAGGAAGTCATAGGGAGTGATGATGATAAATATTTGAAAAAAATATCGGTTCATGCGGAAAACAACTTGGCTCGACTTGCGGATTATTATGATAGAATATTACAAAAAAAACACGTTACCGAAGCTTCATCTTTAGCAGATTATACTATTTGGCGTATAAGCATGGTGGCTAATATTTAACGTTTTTTGATGATATAATTTTCGTTATATACAGAGGACCTTCTTCGCATGGAAGTTTACCAGGATCTTTTGAGGATTTATTAAAAAAATTTTTGGAAAAGCATGGGAAGGTAGATTTGCTAGAGGGATTTACCTTTTCTTCGAAAAGAAAGTAGCTGTTACTTTGATGTTGATGATAATTCATCCAATATTATTTCCCCTTTAGGATTTTGGGCATAGATCTTAAGTGTGTCATCGGCAACTTTGATGATCTGTCTTACTCGCTCTTTATTGATCTTATTAGTTTTGGCTAATAATTTTAGCTGAGAACTTGGTACGCCTGCATTGCTCAATATTTTTTTAGCATACCCCGTATTTGTTATGCGGAGATTGGCAAAAACTTTGGCACGGTTAAGGACGGATTTTGACGTATTATGCAGAAAAACCGCTGGGCTTTTAACCATATTTTTAATCCCACCCCAAAAACCATCATAGGTCCAGTAGTCTTTCTTTTCGGTAAGCTTTTTTTCCATATAAAGTTTCAGGAAATAAACGTCTGAAATTTGTTTCTTCCGTTGTTTATCGACTTCGCCTAATGGTTTCATTTTTAGCTCCTTTTCAAGGATGCTTTTGACCCCTGTTTTAAGGAGCCTTTGCATTTTAGAAAATTCGGGAAGATTACGGGCGGTGGTGGCAGAAAATTTTATGTCATTAAGCTCTTTGAGCAGAAGCTTATATTTTTTAGGGGGTAGTTTTTTAAGAGTTTTAAAATCTTTCTTATTGTTGATCAGTTCTGTTGTTTTTAGATTGGTAACAAATCGTTTCCATTCGTTTTTATCAACCTTTTCTGGGTCTTTGGTAAGAGTTTTGTTGGCATTTGTGGCGGCATCACCTTCTTCGTCTGGTTTTTCTTTTTCCGATTTTTCGCCAAAAGCCTTTCCCCCTAAATACATAATACCCTGTATTGCGGAAAGAGATCCCTGTATGAAAATAAAGGCCATAACCAACATACCCGAAAGTCCATTGCTAGAAAGCATTTGTATGATTGATTTTTGTTCATCAGTCGACATCATTGCGAGGACTTTTCGCGCTCCTTTTTCAAATTTATTATCAAAACTCTCATTGTTGAGGATCTTGGTGATTTCACCGATTTCGATTCCTTTAGCATTAAGGGAAAAGAGTGGTTTTAGTTTTTTAGCCCGTTGCTGAGCGATATACTTATTAACCGCCTTTTGAAAATCTTCTCGGTATTGTGGATTTGGATGTCTGGATAAGGCTAGAGCCGAAATATCAACGGCGGATTGTAGTTGAGCGAGTTTCCATGGCTTTGACGTATTGAGATTGGTGTCATTGTTGTCGATGAGGGCGGATGATGTGGCAACGGTAAGGTAAGCGATTCGATCAATTTCAGGTTTCTTTAAAGATAAAATCTCGCCAGTCTGTTCGAGATAGAACTTTTCTAATAAAACCTTGTCAGACCCTTTAAAGAAATCACGAAGCGTTGGGAGCATCGCGGCCAATTCTTGTGCCATTTTTTGTTCCGTAACTTCGCCTCCCGTGATAACGGTTTTGAGAGCCTCTATCCCATTGAACATGTTGGCGAATAGACTTGCCCCCGTATAAGACACCCGCCCAAGGGTATTCATTCCAAAGCGAGCTGCTAAGGCGGTAGTTTCTGCAATAGGAATCCCTCCTATTTGAGCCCCAAGTCCAGCGGATAGCCAGAGTTTCCATGGTTTTTTGCCACTTTCTTTCCAGGCGTTGAGATTGGTTAGCTCATGTAAAAATTTACTATTCTCTCCACCTAATCCAAAAATCGTTGTCAGTCCATACGTAACGCCAGCAATAGTCATAGCGTTTTTTCCTTTTTGTTGAAAACTTCTCGCAATAGCTTCCTGATTCCACATCGATTGAAACCGTTGCTTGTAGTCTGGGAACTGATTTTTAAAGGCTTCCCATTGCCCCATTTTTTTAAGCCGTACTTCCATGATTTTTTCTGGATAGGCACTGATTATTTTTCGAAGTTCTGCACCAGAAATCGGACCAGCCGTTTTTCCCGTGACTTCTTTGATTATACGTAAAATATCAGCATTTCCACTGAATTGATGAACCTCAAATTTTTGACCACTGAGGATGAGTTCTTTGACATGATGAACAACAGATACTTTATTGCTTTCTGGGATATCTTTTATCTCCTTTGTTTTTGGTTTGGTTTTTATTTCTGGTTTACCAGTAGTTTTTTGTTGAACGGGTATACTACAGCCACTTGCATAGTAGAGTCGGAAAATATCAGATATTTCATCTTGTGTGATAACAACATGTTGACTTGATCGAGATTTAATTCTTTCATTTATTTTTTTCATGATTAGCTTTTCTAGGTGTGTTGATAGCCTAGTCATATCGATATTTGGAACCTTATCAAAGTTCCATTGCATTGCGTTCTGTGTGATATTTTTTAAGTAATCCAAAAAAGGAGCACGAGAGGTGCTGTTATTTACCTTTGGTATTTTGAGAGGAATTTCAAAGGTTTGTGGCAATCTTTCTACGAGTGATTTAATAATACTTTCAGAAAGAGCTACACGGTCTATATTTTCCCTTAATAGTTCACATTGTCTTCTAAATTCTGGTTTATTTGGTGCTACTTGATTACCCTCAAACCATTGAGTTAGAAGATTTTTGTCAAAAGTGGCATGAAATTTTGTCATTTTATAGTTTTAAGGCTCGAATCCATAAATCTAATAGACTTTCCTTTTTTTCGGGAAGTTCGGCTAACATTAGTGCCTTTAGTGGTACTCGTAGTTCTTCAGGCGTTACGCTACCGAGTTGAAGGGTGATTTTTTTCCCCTTACCGCCTTTGAACTCAAAGTTTACCACCGCGACTGTTTCGTCATAGACAAACCAGTACCCTTCAAATTTATCCCAGTTAAAAAAGGTTCGTCCATCAATAAGAATGCCTTTTTCAAAGCCGATGATTTCGTGATCCTCATTTCCATTTCGGTGTGTCCAAAAGTAAATAGCCGCGACCATTAAAATACAAAATGAGGTAATCCAACCAAAGTGTTCATCGGCAAAGAATGCCCAAGCGGCGGTTCCCCCAAAAGCAATAGAAAAAACAATATACCAAAGAATTCCTCGCTGATGAGGATGATAGTCATGGGCAACCCAAGAAAATAAGCTTATGCCATATTTTTGTCTCACCTGGTTTGTATTTGGTTCCATTTTTCTAGTGATAGATTATAATTATCTCTCAATTATACCAAAAAAAGAGGATTTTTACAATGGGAATATCTTGACATTATGGATGGCGTTTCTAGAATCACGAGGCTTTTGAGGAAATGTAGTCTGTGCTGGCGCTTCAGATTATGGGGAATCAAGGCTGTAATAATTATTTAAGATGGCGCTAAATAAACAATATGGCAACAACAATGAAAAATCTACTCGCCAAAGATGATAGCGGTTTGGTGAATTTTAGAGTAGGACAATCTATCAAAGGAAAGGTGATTGATGCAAATGCTTCACGAATTCTTTTAGAGTTAGAAGGTGGAGTGACCGGGATGATTACTAAGCGAGAAATCGGAGCTTATGCTTCAGAGGAAGACATAACGGAAGGAGCGGAAATTGAAGCTACTATTATTGATCCAGAAAACGAACAGGGATTGGTAGTACTGTCTCTTCGACGAGCTTCTCAGGATACAGCTTGGGCAGAACTTAATACTATTGCGGACGAAGAAAGAACGATTAAGGTTAAGATTGAAGACGCTAATAAAGGTGGACTTATGGCTCGGTACAAGGGACTTAAAGCCTTCTTGCCAGTTTCTCAGTTAATGCCAAAAAACTACCCACGTGTAGAAGGGGCTGATAGTGGTGAAATTCTCAGAAAACTACAATCACACGTTGGGAAAGAGTTTGTTGTGAAAGCGATAAATGTAAATCGGGAAGAAGGGAAAATTATTATTTCTGAAAAGAAAGCCCATGATGAGCAAATGGCGGAAACTCTTAAAAATATTGAAATTGGAGATACCGTTGAAGGAGAAGTTTCTGGAATTGTTAAATTTGGAATCTTTGTTACTATCGGTGGAATAGAAGGGTTGGTTCATGTTTCAGAACTAGAATGGGGACACGTTTCCGATCCAGGACGAAACTACTCAACGGGAGATAAAATTGAGGTTCTTGTTATTGGGAAAGATAACGGGAAACTTTCATTTTCAGTTAAACAGTTGAGTGAAGATCCATGGGTTTCTTATGTTGAGAAGTATCAGGAAGGATCGGAAGTAACAGGGAAAATTACGCGATGGAATGATAATGGTGTTTTTATCGAAGTGAGTCGAGATGTGCAGGGATTGTTTGGACTTGATCAGTTTGGTGTAGAACGAGGTTCAGATCTAACTGGACAGATCAAGGATGGAGAAATATTAACCGGAAAAGTAAAATCGGTGAATACTTCGGCTCATCGATTAGAACTCGAAAAAGTTTAATCTAAATTATAGAAAAATAGATATAGAGACGTCCCGCTGGGGGCGTCTTTTCTTTATTGAAAACTAATCATAGGAGGCAACAGAATTTTAATTTTAAAGGTGGAATTAAAAGAAGTTTGTACACAAGAACCCCTCTCTATTGCCTCTTTGGAAAAAAGGGGGATCAAGTGGAATATTTTGTTTTATATACTTATAATCAGTACATGCCAATCAGAACCTCAATCGTAACCGGTCAAAAAAAGGAACAATCGGAATTCTTACGATTCACGATACAGGGCGGGCTTTTAGTGTTTGATGGAGATGTAAAAAATAAAGGGCGTGGCGGATATGTTGAAAAGGATGAAAAACTTATACAAAAACTTCCAAAACTCAAAGGAAAAATAAAGTATAGGTTAAGGGTGAAATCAGTTAAATTTAAGTAATTTAGGGTATTAGCACGTTTATTTGTTTTATACATAAAACAATTATAGTTAGCTTTTTGCAACTACCTTTGGTTGACGTTTTTTGTGTAATTTGATACAATGGTCAGATTTTTTCAAAAAAACAAAAAAATGTCAGAATTTCAGCTACCAGAACTCAAAAAGAAAGCTCCATTGTGGAAAGATATTTTACATTTTTGCATCATGGTAGTTGGTGTTTGGGGGGTAACGCATTTAGTCATGAATTACTCGGCTTATGCAGAGATTATTGGTTTTCGGTATAAAACATTACGGAGTTCTGTTATTGCAGATATAACGGCTATGCAGTCTAATGATTTGTCTGGAGATAGACATGAATCAAAAAATAAACATAAGGTTCGATCAAAATCAAAAGCCTTTGCAAAGGCTCCAAAACTAGAGAAAATAAAAGAAACCGTAACTTTTAGAAAAAAAGAACTAAAACCCAGAAATCGGGCGAAGTTAGTTTTTGATAAAATGCCTGTTTATCCGTCAGATAACCGTCTTGTTATCCCTCGAATCGGTAAAAATGTTCCATTGATTACGGTTCCCCCTCATAGAAACTGGAGAAAACTAGAAAAAACAATTCAAAAAGGGCTTCAAAATGGAGTAGTTGTTCATCCTGTTTCGGCTGAGCCAGGAAATTTTGGAAATTTCTTTCTGACAGGGCACTCTTCTTACTACACATGGGATAAAGGTCGGTATAAAGATGTGTTTGCGTTGCTTCACGAAATGAAGGTGAATGATATCGTTGAAGTCTACTGGGAGGGGAAAAAATACACCTATAAAATGGAAGAAAAAAGAGTCGTGAAGCCAACAGCTGTTGAAATTCTGGAACAACCAAAGGACAAAAAAGAGATTACGCTTATGACTTGTACCCCAATTGGAACAAACAAAAACCGATTGATCTTAGTAGGGAAATTACAGTCGGTGGAATAGTGAGATAAACTGAAAAATCTGTAAAAAAGTGCGTAAGGTTAGAATTAAAAGAATAATGGTGATTCGTTAGATGATTTTAAGTGTTTTTTTGTTAGTTTGTTTATTTTAAAATTCTCAATCTTTTACGAACTAGGTTTGTTCTAATTATTTTGGTTTAGGATATTTTACAATTTTTTAGAATTTTCTAAACTGTTATTGAATATTTTAACCCTTATTAATGTCAAAAAATACATACGAACTCAAAACAGGATTGGCTCAAATGCTGAAAGGTGGTGTTATCATGGATGTGATGAATGTTGAGCAGGCCATTATTGCAGAGAAAGCTGGAGCGGTAGCGGTAATGGCATTGGAGCGAATTCCGTCACAAATTCGTAGGGATGGGGGAGTGGCTCGGATGTCTGATCCAGTGATGATTAAGGAGATTAAAAAAGCCGTTACGATTCCGGTTATGGCTAAGGTTCGAGTTGGGCATTTTGTTGAGGCGCAGATTTTAGAAATGTGTGATATTGACTATATCGATGAGTCGGAGGTGTTGACGCCAGCAGATGAGGAGTTTCATGTTGATAAGCATAACTTCAAGCTTCCCTTTGTTTGTGGGGCTCGAAACCTAGGCGAAGCGTTGCGACGATTAGAAGAGGGGGCGGCTATGATCCGAACGAAAGGGGAAGCGGGGACAGGGAATGTGGTGGAAGCAGTGCGACACTGGCGTTCTATTTTTCGTGACATCAAATCGCTTAATCATCAGAATATAGCGGAAAAAGCGAAAGAATATCGTGTTTCAGAAAAACTGGTTAAAACTGTTATGGAGGCGGGAAGGCTTCCAGTGGTAACCTTTGTTGCGGGTGGTATTGCTACTCCAGCGGATGCGGCGATGATGATGCAGTTTGGGGCAGAAGGGGTTTTTGTTGGTTCTGGTATTTTTGATTCAGAGTATCCAGACAAGATGGCAAGAGCTATTGTAAAGGCAACAATGAACTATGATAAACCTGAAATTTTGTGTGAGGTGTCAGAAAACCTGGGCGAAACCATGAAAAGCCTAGAGATTGATAAACTGGATGTGAAGTTTGCGGAACGGTCAGTTTAAAGTTCTTTATTATACTCATAAAATAGATGGAAAAAGTTGGAATTCTCGCGCTACAAGGCTCATTTGCCGAACACGCACAAATTTTAAAAAAGATGGGTGTGGATTTTGTACTGGTTCGAGAAAAGGAAACCCTTAAAGATATTACGCATTTAATTATTCCTGGTGGAGAATCAACGACGTTGGAAAACTTATTGAAAACGTTTGGGATGTGGGAAGCCCTACAGTTAGCGATAAACCGTAAGCAATTATCCGTATTAGGGACCTGTGCTGGAGCAATTTTAATCTCAAAATTATTTCCTGATTGTGGATTTATGGTGCAAAGAAATGCCTATGGAGCACAGCAAAGTTCTTTTGTAGATAATTTGGAATCTACTGTTTTTGAAAATCTGGAAGGAATATTTATCCGTGCTCCTAAATTGATCCTTGACGATAAACTGACGAAGACTAAAATACTAGCGAGGTACAAAGGAGAACCCGTTTTGATTGAGGGCGAAGGTTTTGTCGCCATGAGTTTTCATCCAGAGCTAAGTAGCGAAGTACGGATTCATGAGTATTTTCTAGAAAAAAATTGACAAAAATATAGAATAATTTAAAAAGTATCTGTAATTTATAATAAAATTTAAAAATGACCTTCCACAAAAGATTTGAAAGAGCTATTCTCTCGGCAGCAACTGTAACAGGTTTAGTTGCCCTGGGAGATGCCGCCAAATCAGCAGAAATTCCTGAATCTCATGCAGAAAATGTCAGTGACAGAGTTTCAAAAGTCGTAGAACCTTCTCCGTCAAGCACAAAAATATGTACGACTATACAAGGTGAGGGGAAGAAATGTACCTCTATTATGATAGCGAAGGAGGAGCAACCTCTTGCTCCTCATAGTATACAGATTAATGGGCAGGAATACCCGTTAGAGGGTCCAGGTATAAAATCTGCTATTGATGCTTTACTCAAGCAATCTACCCTACCATATCCAGAGGGAGCAATTGTTAAAAAATAGTTTTAAGTGTGTTTTGTTTTCGGTACAATCCTAATAATGAATCTTAAACTCATTATTTCTCTTGTTTTTCTGTCCCTTATTATTGGGCTGTCTTTTTTTCGAGAAACGGATCGTTTTGAGAGCTTTTCTTCAAATCCAAAAGAAAAAAGAGAAAAGGTAACGAAATCTGTTCAGGTTTTTCCAGAAGACTGTGATTGGCAGGCTATGGGACGAGTTTTAGATGGTGATACAATTCGATTACAAAATGGGGTAAAGGTTCGGTATATTGGGATCAATACCCCTGAAATCGATGGACCATACACGACAGAACAGTTCTTTGGACCAGAAGCCTCACGTCAAATGCATGAGTTTTTAGATAATGTAGATCGAGTTTGCTTACTCGGAGACACCAAGAGTGATGCTTATGACAAGTATGATCGACGGTTGGCGTATGTGTATAATGAAAAAGGCGAAAATCTAAACCTTGAAATGGTACTGGGTGGTTTTGCGAGAGTCTATCGGAAGTTTGATTTTGATAAAAAAGATGAATTTCTTGAAGCAGAGCAGATAGCACGAAGTCGGGCTCTAGGATTGTGGGAGTAGCTATTTTTTTGTATAAAAATCTTTTACCATACTTTCGGTTGTTTTTGATTGTTTTTCTGAAAAGGGGAGTGATGAGTCTACTTTTTCTTTGGGTTGATGCCAGAATCCTTCAGGAACCTTAGCTAAGTCAGACTCTAAATCCTGAGTATTATGGACCTCCTTTGGCTGTTTGTTTTTTGGAAGTTTAGTCTTAGGATTTTTAGGTGGTGTAAAAGTTGAATGCCTGCTAACCGTAAAAACGAGTAAAATGATTCCCAAAAGTCCGAGAATCCAAGGAAAGGCTTTTTCAAAATAAAAACTTAGTTTAGAATTTTCTTTTTGTGCCTGTTTGGATTGGTAGACTTCCTCCCATATTTCGGGAAGTGCTTCAGAAAAAGCACTAGGTTCATACTTTTCAAGATGCAGGGCGGTTTCTGCCATAATTTCACCTTCATGTGTAAGTGCGGTAACCGTCATTTTGGTTTTGATGGGATCGGTAAATTTTCCAACGAAAAAAACAGGTTTATCGGTCATAGCGATTATTCTTTTGGGGTAAACATCAGTAACATTACCGCCGAAATCAGCCGTGATATTCATGAGAATTGGAGGTCCAAGGTTTTTCGCCGCAAACGCATCAAATTCTTCTAAAATTTTCGTCTTATGCTGTGGTTTAAAATAAACAAAATCTCCATGAGGTTTTCCTCCAAGCAGAATTATTCGGTTGGTCGGAAGGGTGTATTGCGGTAATTGATCGAGACGGATAACGGTTCCATCAAGTTCTTCTAGAATTGAAATGAGATCATGATAAATGGGCGCTTCCTCTTTTGAAAAATTTTTAACAAAAACATCTTCCATATTGATTTCTTTGAGCTCTGGATCAGGAAAAATTCGGACAGCAAAAAAACCTGGAGCCGATTCAGTTCGAATAACTTCTAGTTCTAGGCTTTGAGCAAAACCAGAAAGAGGAAGTATCAATACAAGGAGTCCGAGCCAGAGGTTCTTCATGTGATATTTTTAATATATTTAAGTAATTATGTCAAATATTAGTGTATTTTTTTTAGTCTTTGGTAATATCTGTGATGATGAGAGTGTTTTTTTGGCTTTGTCTGTGTCTGATTATTCCGGGTTTACTGATTCGAATTCCTTTTGGAGGAGCGGGGATTTTGCTAACTGATATTTTACTACCGTTATTTTCTACGTTGTGGATAGTCAAAAAGATAATTTTTCAGGAAAAATTTCCTAATAATAGTTTTATCTTACCAGGATTTATTTTTGTTTCGGTTGCAATATTAAGTTGGATTTTAGGAGCTTGGGAGTTAGATATAAAGGCCAAAATTCTCAGTTTTTCTTATATTATTCGGATTATTTCAGTTTTAATATTTTCATGGGCAGCAGGTGAAATGGTTTTAGATGAGCATAAAAAATTAAATATTAAACGTTTTTTAAATCCGTTCTTTGTCATTTGTCTGGTTGTGTTATTATTCGGATTTTTACAGTTTTACCTTTTTCCAGATATTGGAAAGTTTTCCACAGAAGGTGGTTGGGATCCTCATACTGGGCGTTTTCTTGGCACATGGATGGATCCCAACTATTTAGGCGGATTTTTGGCGTTTATGATTCCTCTTTTGGTCGCACAGTTTTATGCACGAAAAAAACTAAAATCAAAATTTTGGATGGGATTATTGGTTTTAATAACGTTGTATGCGTTATTTCTTACTTTTTCACGAAGTGCCTATCTCGCGGCGGCAATGGGATTATTCTTATTCTTTTTATTTTATGATCGGAAGATGATTCTCATAGGGCTACTCGTAATAACGATGGGAATTCTTTCGAGTGAGCGTTCAACAAAGAGAGTAGGGGAATTACTAGGAACGGCTAAATCGATCATATTACAAGACACCGATGAAGTAGACGCAACGGCAAGTTTACGGATTCAGAACTGGCAGAAGTCATTTGAACTCTTTGAAAAATATCCGATACTGGGAATTGGGTACAATACCTACCGATTTAGAGCTGCTGAGGAAGGGGTGGTCGATGAGAGTTATTTTTCTGCTGGAGGTGCAGACTCAACCTTACTCACGATACTCGTAACAACGGGTGTTTTAGGTTTTTTGAGCTTTTTTTATTTTTGTACAAAAATATTGTTCATAAATACAGCAAGGTATCTTGAAAGAGCTAAAACTTTAAACCCAAAGAAACGACGGGAAGGACTTATCTATCTTGGTTTTGCCGCCAGTTTTTTAGCCGTATTTATCCATGCCTTTTTTGTAAATTCCTTTCTCTTTCCCCTTATATTCATGCCTGTAATGGCCGTGGCTGGCGTTTTAGAATACCAAGCAAGAAATACGGAATAGCATGTTGAATTTACTGATTTACAGACATATCAATCCAGTGTATATCTTTCCGTCCACGCCACCAGGTTAGTTGACGTTTGGCATAGTTCCGATTTCGTTGCTGATTGATTTCAAGGGCTTTTTCCAGTGTTATTTTCCCTGCTAAGTAGTCAGCAATTTCTAAGTATCCGAAGCTGGTCAGCGTATTGGGAGAAGGTTCATACTTTTTCATAAGAGCCTGTGTTTCCTCAATAAGCCCCGAATCAAATTGTATTTTAGCTCTTTGATTGATACGTTCATAGAGTTTTTGTCGATTCCAGTGAAGTCCAATCTTAAAAAAATCATATTTGGGTTTTCCCTTTTTCTGTGATTTTACAAACTGTTTGTCGTCAAGATTGATTCGTGAACGCGTATTATTTCCACTTTCATTTTTATCAACTGGTTCTGAGGCAAATATATAGTTTTCACTTACCGCATCACACCAAAACATAGTTCCTCCTGACAGAATAGGAAGGTTTCCTCGTTCTAAAATTTCCTCAATTTTTGAAAAAGCATATTGCTGAAATTCAAAAGCTGAAAAATGTTCATCGGGATTTTTTAGATCAATGCCCCAGTGAGGAATGCCTTGTTTTTCTGCTTTACTAATCTTAGCTGAGGAAATATCACATTCTCGATAAATTTGCCGAGAATCAACAACGATTATTTCAGACTTTTGTCCCGTTTCTTTTTCAATATATTTTGCCAAATTTACCGTAAAATTAGTTTTTCCACTAGCCGTTGGACCAATGATTTCTAAAATGCCTTTTGGATTTTGATTTATAAAATTGATGGCATACTTCGTGATGTCATCTTTATTATTCATTGTTAAATTGTTAATGGTGTGATGGTGTCCTCAGTAGGGATCGAACCTACATCTACTCCTTAGGAGGGAGCTATTCTTCCATTGAACTATGGGGACTTTCACGAATATCTTATTATTTAAATAAAAAGAGGCAAGAATCCTTGTTAGATTCTGGACAAGAGGGAACAACTTAGTAGTTTAATGGTGGTTAAATATTATTAAAGATGAAAAAAAAGTTAAAAAAAATATTATTCTTTGGAATATCCGTAATTATTTTAAATAGTCTCTATATACTTTTGCCATGGGGAATCATGGCTTTGGTAGAAGTTTTAAGGGATGGTACTTCTGAGTTTACTTTTTTTGGGTTTTCATATTTAACTTCAGTAGTTTTTATTGTGCAATCAATATTACTTTTCCTTTATTTTTTTAAGAAGTTCCGACTTAAGTCTTTAGTTGTAACTTTTATAATTACCTTATTTTTTCATTCAGTATTAGCCATTATCCCTTTTCCAGAGTGTGATAGTGGTTGGCGGTGGGGAGATTATAAAAACTGTAGTTGTATGGGGATAAAAAAAGGACAGCTTTTTCGTTCTGAATGTATTGGTATTATAAAAAGTCATTATTTAAAAGGTAAAAAAGTATCTTTTACTGAATTTCAGAAATATATTGCTGAAGAAAAAAAGAAAGCACAGGATTGGGAAGTGGAGTCACAAAAGCGTTTAAATTACTAAATAATAATGAAAATAGGTGAAATACTAGAATTGGAAATAACGGATCTTGCCTTTGGAGGGAGAGGGATTAGTAAAATTACGAATGACGAATTGCGAATGACGAACGAGGAGAATAAAAAGTCTAAAGATTTTATTGTCTTTGTTGATGGGGCATTACCGGGGCAAACCGTTGAAGCAAAAATCGCTAAAAAGAAGCGGCGGTATGCTGAAGCAAAATTGGTTAATGTCTTAAAGCGATCCGATAAGGAAGTTGAAATAAATTACCAATTGGTTTCAGGAGCACCTTGGGCAACACTTGCTATTGAAGATCAGCAGAAATATAAAAAAATACAAGTGTTTGATCTGTTTCGTAAGTTTGCGAATATTGACTTAAGGGAAAATGGATTATTTGATGAATATATTGAGTCTCCATTAATCTGGAATTACCGAAATAAGATGGAGTTTTCATTTGGCCCAATCGAAGAAACATTTGAGCTAGACGAAGAAGGAAAAAAGATTTGGTCACATACAGGATTTGGTCTTGGCTCAAAAAAACGTGGACAATACTGGCTTGTTGAAAATCTTGAAAAGCCATCAGGACTTTTTGATGAAGCTTTTGAAAAAGAACTGCCAAACATTCGATCTTGGGCAGAAAGTAGTGGTTTAATGGTCTATAACACTAAAACACAAAAAGGTTTTTTTCGACATTTAGTTGTACGGAAAAGCTATAAACAAGATCATTTTTTAATAAACCTTGTAACATCGGTCGATAGTGGAAATCGTTTTGAGGTACAAGAATTTATTGATTTAATGAAAAATATATTAGGCAATCGACTTGGTGGAATATTCTGGACACAGAGTGATGATACGGGCAATCCAATGGTAAAATATAAATCACGTCATTTTTTAGCTGGAACCAAAAAACTAGAGGAATGGTTAACGGTTAAAAATAACTCTTTGCAATTTGCTATTGCACTTGATTCTTTTTTTCAAACCAATCCCAAGTCTGCCGAAAAATTATACGGTAAAGTTGTTGATTATGTTACCCCAAAGGTTGGTGAAAAGATTTTTGATTGTTTCTGTGGGACGGGAACGATCGCTCAAATTTTAGCTAAAAGTTCTCCAAAGTCTAAAATTTACGGCATAGAGCTTGTCGAATCGGCTATTGTCGATGCGATAGCAAGTGCAAAAAGGAATGAAGTAGGGGGCATTAAATTTTTCAACGATGATGTTGGAAAATTCCTTACGGCACATCCGTACTTCAAAAATGAGATTGATACCATTGTTCTCGATCCACCACGGTCGGGGATAGCTCCCAAAACGCTTAAAAAAGTGATAGATTTAGGGGCAAAAAAGATCGTCTATGTTTCTTGTAATCCAGCGACAATGGCACGTGATGCTGAAATACTAGAAAAATCAGGTTATAAACTTAAAAAATTATCATTAGTTGATCAATTTCCACATACGAGCCACGTGGAGGCGGTTGGGATGTTTATCCCAACCGTTGTATAGTTGAAAGACTAGGTAAGATTACTTATGTGATTTATTTTTTGGTCGAGCTGATCCATGTCGATATCCACGATCGTGGTCATTATTTTTTACTTCCATAGCTGTTTGTAGAGCCTTTATTATGTCTCGTTGGTGCTGTTCATTAACGATTGTTTCATGCTTTGCTCGGTAATCATCAGCCTTTTTGGTAGCCCAAACTTCAGGAGAAGCATTGGGACTGATTGTCTTGTTGACCTTTGCTAATACAATTGAGGGTGTAAAAACTAGTGCTGCCGATAGTAGTAAGGCTTGAGCTTTGGTCGTAGAAGTCTCAACTGGTGGTTTTCCAAATATTTCCATGATATATTTGGGGTTAATTCTGATGCACTATAAAATGAGTATTATGAAAGTCAAATTTATTCATACTAAAAAAAGACCAATGATTGTTATCGGTCTTTTTTTGTTTTACTACTTTTTATGGTTAGCTTGATATTCTTCAGCACATTCTTGAAGAAAACTAAGGGCTATGTCACGTCCTTTTGTTCCGAGCAGTTTCACTTCTTTTCCCTTTTCTCGTCCTTTATAATTACTGAGGAACCACTCGAGATTCGCAACGGTTTCATGGTCAAGGTCCGTAATGTCTTGGCAGTGTGCATAATCAGAATTTCCTGTCGGAATAGCAATAATCTTATGATCGAGTTCACCAGAATCGTCCATTTCAATGATCCCAACCACTTTCACCGGAACGACAACACCTGGATGGAAAGTTTCTGTTGAGACAACGATTACGTCCATTGGGTCATTGTCGTACTTATTCCAAGTTTGAGGGAAGAATCCGTAATTTTGTGGGTAATCTACTGGTGTTCGAAAAATACGGTCAACGAAAACAGCACCGTGTTTTTCTGAATATTCGTATTTGATTCGAGATCGTTTTGGAATTTCGATTACAGCGTGGAAGACGCCGTCCTCTTCAGAAAGAGGTAAGTCATAGAAAAGATTCATTATTTTAAGGGTTAAAAAACGACAATATACTAAAGAAAATCACTGGAAAGTAAAAAATATTTGCGATGTTCTCTTAAATATCTAGATCTTTTACTTTAGCAGCATGAGTTTGAATAAATTTTCGTCGTGGGGGAACATCTTCACCCATCAGAATTTTAAAAATATGATCAGCTCGTTCAGCATCATCAACGGTTACCTGAGCCATTCTTCGTTTTTCTGGATCCATAGTGGTTTCCCAAAGTTGATCAGGATTCATTTCTCCCAACCCCTTATAACGCTGGATCTGCTCACCTTTTATGCCATGTTCTTTCGCAATTACTTCCTTTTCTTCATCGTTCATAGCATACCAAACCTGTTTTCCTTTTTGAAGTTTGTAGAGTGGTGGTTGGGCAATAAAGATATTTCCGTTCATTACTAATTCTTTAAAGTGTCGGAAAAAGAGTGTCAAAAGAAGGGTTCGAATATGTGAACCATCGACATCGGCATCGGTCATGATAACAATTTTTTTATATCGTAGTTTAGACAGATCAAAGGTTTCCCCAATGGCCGTCCCAAGAGCAACAACAAGGGCTTTAATCTCATTATTGGCGAGCATTCGATCGAGTCGGGCGTGTTCAGTATTAAGAATTTTCCCTCGTAGTGGTAGAATGGCTTGTGTGTGACGATCTCGCCCCTGTTTAGCCGAACCTCCGGCACTGTCTCCCTCGACGATATAGAGTTCTGAAATATTTGGGTCTTTTGAAGCGCAGTCGGCTAGTTTTCCCGGAAGCGTTAGTCCATCGAGAGCTCCTTTTCGGATAACCGTATCTCTCGCGGCTCGTGCGGCTAGTCTGGCTCGTGTGGCAAGCGCACATTTATTGACAATGGCTTTAGCGTCATTGGGATTCTCAGCAAGGAATTCGGCGAACTTTGCCGAAAAGACTTTGTCCGTAATCCCTCGAACCTCACTGTTCCCCAATTTTCCTTTGGTTTGCCCCTCAAATTGAGGTTCAGGAACTTTGACCGAAAGAATAGCGGTTAGTCCTTCTCGTACATCTTCATTTGTGAAATTAGGATCTTTCTCTTTTAGATATCCATTCTCTCGAGCATATTTATTCATCACTCGAGTGAGTGCCATCGAGAATCCCGTTAAATGTGTTCCTCCTTCTGGATTAGTCACATTATTAGTGAAACAAGAAATATTTTCTCGAAATTCTTGAGTGTACTGCATAGCCACTTCCACCGTTACATCGTCCATTTGTCCTTCAACGGCAACGACTGGTCCAATTTTTTCTCGAGAAGCATTAAGATGCTGCACAAAACTGGCAATCCCACCTTCAAAATAAAACTGTGCTGCATTTTCCTGACCTTTCCGTTCATCGAAAAAGGTCAGTGTAATACCTTTTGTAAGGTAGGCTTGTTCTCTTAGACGACGTTTGATCGTTTTGAAATCAAAATCAAGGGTTTCAAAAATACTATCATCAGGCCAAAAACGAACAATCGTTCCATTGCCTTTTGAATCAGCAATTTTTTTAAGTGGTTCGGCTGGTTCCCCTTTTTCAAAGGCAACAAAATACTTTCCGCCATCCCTTTCGACGGTTACTTCCGTTCTTACTGATAGGGCATTTACGACAGAGACACCAACCCCGTGAAGTCCTCCAGAAACTTTATACCCACCACCTCCAAATTTTCCTCCAGCGTGAAGTACGGTTAGTACGGTTTCAACCGCAGAAATGCCTGTTGTTGGATGTTTTTCGACGGGAATCCCTCGTCCATTGTCACGAACGGAGCAAGAACCATCTTTGTGGATTTTAATAGTAATATGATCACAAAACCCCGCCATGGCTTCATCGATTGAGTTGTCAATAACTTCCCAAATCAAGTGATGAAGACCACGAACATCGGTCGATCCGATATACATTCCAGGTCGTTTACGAACGGGATCAAGTCCTTCAAGTACCTGAATATTGGAAGCATCATAGTTATCGGTCATGGAAAATTTAAGGATTAAGTTTTAATATTGAATTTTATGGTTAGTCATTAAGTGGTGGTCATTTCAGCGATCTGTCCGAGCAGTTGGTAAACATTAATAAACAGATAGACCTGAATAATGAGAATAGTAAGCATTAAGAGGCTTACGACCAACTGTGCTCGATCCGTGTCAAACATGTGTCTAGGTAGTAACAACGAAACGTGCTTATTTTTTTTAGTTTTTATGGTAGATCGTTTTTTTGTTGATTTTTTAGGAGGCATTTTGTTTTTTACAAATATTTCATGGATATTCTAGAATAAAAAAATCGTTCGACAAAATCAATTTTGGCAATAATATGTTTGTGCGTGTTTTGAAACACCAAATTTTTAATTCATAAACATCAAATAAAATGGGAATGCTTGGACAAATGGGTGACATGTATAAGCTTCAAAAAGAAGCTAAAAAAATAAAAAAAGAGTTAGCGAAGACGCATATTTTTTCAGAATCAAATGGCGTAAAAGTAACCGTTAGTGCGGAACAAGAAGTTATTTCCGTTGAAATTACGGATGAGAGTGTTCTAGCGAATAGAAGTTTATTAGAAAAATCAATACTTGAAGTAACGAATAAGGCGCTGAAGAAAGCACAACAAGTTGCTGCTGAGCGAATGAAGTCGATTATGGGTGGATTTCCTGGGCTAGGGGGGCAATAGTTTATTATGTGTTTGCTATAAAAACTCTATATTTACGAATAATCGCATGAAAAAATTTATTGTTATTGTTACTGGTTTTGTTTTTTTATATTTTGCTTCGCGAATACTTTTAGTCTGGGATAAGCCAAATTCTGATAGTACCGATCGGGTTTCTATTGAAATTCCTAAGGGAACAGGGCTGTCACCTATTTCCCATAAACTAAAAGAAAAAGGGCTCATTCGAGATGATTTTGTGTTTCGGTTATTTGTAAAGTGGCATCACTTAGGGACAAGGTTGCAGGCGGGCGAATACGTTATCCAGAAAAATCTAACCTTTCAGGAGATTGTAGATATTCTTCAAAATGGAAAGTCAAAAGAACAAAAAATCACTATCCCCGAAGGTTCAACTATTGCGGATATTGATGCTATTTTAGCTAAAAAATCACTCATCAAACCTGGTGAATTTCAAACTTGTGCGGGGACATGTACGCTTAGTTTTCGAGTACCTATGCTGGAGGGATATCTTTATCCATCAACCTATTTTGTAAATCCTAAACATTTTGATTCGAGGCGATTTATTGAACGACTCTATAAAAACTTTCAAATTCAGATCGCCCCATTCAAAGAAGATATAGCGAAATCAGGGCGAACGCTTGATGAAATTGTCCGTGTGGCATCAATGGTGGAGCGTGAGGCTTTTGGGGATTCGCTTGAGGAGAAGAAAAAAATTGCGGGAATCATGTGGAAGCGGTTAGATGAAAACATTCCACTTGGTATTGACGCAACAACACGTTATGAATTGGGGGAGTGGGATCGTCCGTTGTATACGGATGATTTTGAATCAAACTCAGGATATAACACACGTCGAAATTTAGGTTTACCGCCAACAGCGATTTCTAATTTTTCAATGGATGCCTTTGAGGCAGCTGTTCGTCCTGAAAAAACAGAGTACTACTACTATCTCCATGATCGAAATGGAAAAATTCACTTTGGAAAAACCCTGGAGGATCATAATAGAAATAAAAGAAATTACTTAGACTAAGTCATTTTCAAAAGTATTTATTTGGATATGATGGTACTGAAATGAAAAAAATACTACTTATTGGGAATTTTGGAGCGAAGAATTTAGGAGACGAGTTGATCTTAGATGCGGCATTGGATGAATATGGAGTTGAAAACTGTATTGTAATGACGGCCGATGAGGTGTTTTCAAAAAAGTTTACTCAGCGTGAATTTGAAACTATCCCTCCTTTTCCGACGGGCGTGCGTAGTTTGTTTAAATTTCTTTTTTCTAAGCGTTATAGGCGTCGTATTTGCGATCAGCGAGAAAATATTAGCAAGGTGGTTTTTGCGGGAGGTGGACTTTTTGCGATTAAAATGCGAGCTTATTTTCTTTGGTGGGTGACGAGTCATTGGGTGAAGTATTTATTTCCCTATGTTCCTGTATTTTGGGAGTATCAAGGGCTAGATTATCCACATAATAATCTAAAAAAATATTTTATTATTCGAGCCCTAGAGGGGATGAAGCATTTTTCGGTTCGAGATGAAGCTTCACTTCATGTGTTTGAAAATTTAGGAATTAATGGGGAATGTGAATTAAAAAATGATCGTGTTTTTGCTTTTTTAGAAAAAAATGAGGTAAAACTGAAGAAACTCAAAAAGGAAAAAGTATTGCTCTTTAATGCGGTGACTCCAGCACATTCTCGAGAGTTACGAAAGGTTATGAAGAAGGCTTCAATAGAAGGTTTAGACCTAGTGTTTATCGCTTTTGATGCCAGAGATCTTAATAATATTCCACGTATTTTTGACGGAAAGGTTATTTTTCCAGAAACAAAAGACTATTTATTTCATAATTTTGCAACGGCAGAAGTTATTGTTGGAGAACGTTTTCATTCATTGGTACTGGGGGAATTCTTTTGTCCAAAACAGACTTTTACACTTCGAGAACCCTATTCGCAGAAGGTAAGAAACTTTTGTGAGAAATATAAAATTGGAGTGACGAAATAAAGTTTAATTGACAGGATTTTTTATTTATATATAATTAGGCTGATTTTTAAATTTGTAAAGATGTCGAAATTAGAACCATTACCAAGAGAGCAACTTTTTCCCGAGGAAACTCCCTTGGGTCAACTAATTATGTTACAACCTGATTTTTGGCGTGTACCGGTTAGAACAGATAAGGGAGAGGTGACTATTACTTGTAGTGAGGGAGAGGTTTCAGTCTTAACTGGAGGTCGTAATGGTCGATTCGTTTCGGAAAATATTGGATCCAAAAAATACCGTGCAGCACATCTTGCAAGGATGTGTAATGAACTTGGTATTACTGGATCAGTAAAATCAGTTATTTCTCAATGGGAAAGACCTCAAGATGGGGCACTTTTGGGGAGTGACCCTGTTCAAATAAAATCGTAAAGGGAAAGTACAAAAGATTACTTTAGAAGAGGTGCAAAAAGAGGTTCCGTCATCCCGACATCAAAGGTGAAATTTAGTTTCAGGAGGGATCTTGTGTTTTGACTTTTTTTTAATAATTTAGATCCCTCCTGATCTTGTATGAAAAATTATTGTCAGGATGACGTTTCTTTTTAAATTCTTTGAACTTTGAACCCATCTCCGCTATTATATAGAAAAAGTTTTTTAAGCTATGGTGGGCAGGCTTTTAAACGAATAACTGGAAAATTTAATATGATCGACGAAGAAATAGTCTCACAAAAATCGACCAGTGTTGTCACGAGTTCACAAAGTACAAGTGATGAAGCGGAGGTTTTTGAAAATAAATTACGTCCAAAGGATTTTGATAGTTATGTGGGACAGGGGGATGTGAAAAAGAATTTATCCGTATTTGTAGCGGCGGCAAAGAAACGAGGGGAAACTTTAGATCACACGATTTTTTACGGTCCACCAGGGTTAGGAAAAACGACATTGGCAATGATTCTCGCGAATGAGATGGGAACACAGTTGCGGGTTACTTCTGGACCCGCTCTGGAAAAACCAGGAGATTTAGCATCTATTCTTTCTAATCTTCAAGAAGGCGATTTTCTCTTTATTGACGAAATTCATCGACTACGAATGCCGGTTGAGGAGATTCTCTATACCGCCATGGAAGATTTTGCGATCGACTTAGTGATTGGAAAAGGTCCTTCGGCCCGAACAATGCGGATTAATGTTCCTAAATTTACACTTGTCGGAGCGACCACACTAATGTCAAGGTTATCTAATCCCTTGCGAGATCGTTTTGGGCACGTGGAAAAATTGCGGTACTATGAAGATGATGAGATTGAGGAAATTCTTAAGCGGTCAGCTAATATTTTAAATATAAAAATGGATGACTCTGCGGGGAAATTATTATCAAAATCTTCTCGGGCAACGCCTCGAATTGCCAATCGACTTCTTCGGCGAATGCGAGATTTTGCTGAGATTTTACACGACAATGTAATTACTAAGAAAGTCGTAAAAGAAGGGTTGTCAAGTCTTTCTGTTGATCATAAAGGTCTGGATTTTTCAGACCAAGAATATTTAAAAACCATTTGTGAAAAATTTAATGGGGGACCTGTTGGGCTTTCGACGATAGCGGCAGCGATTGGAGAAGATACTAATACGATTGAGGATATGATCGAGCCGTTTCTTATTCGTGAGGGATTGATTACTCGAACTCCACGGGGACGGCAGGTGACGGATCATGGATTCATACATTTGGGAATGAAACCATCGTCAGGTAACAATGATCAATTAACAATGATCAATTAACAATTAATGAATTTATTAATTTAGCGGTTGAACTTTTTTTGATGAGTCTCGTTATGAGAAGATATAAATTTCTCTCAAAAATCTTTGCCTTTCCTATATTTCACGCTACAATTAAAACCCGTAATGATCCATACAAAATTCGTATTCGTCACGGGTGGAGTTTGCAGTAGTCTTGGAAAGGGTATTGTCGCTTCTAGTACCGCTGCTATTCTAAAATCAGCCGGTCAAAAGGTTGGTATTATGAAACTTGATCCATATCTCAATGTTGATCCAGGGACGATGAGTCCTTTTCAGCACGGAGAAGTCTTTGTCCTTGATGATGGAGGGGAAACCGATTTGGATTTGGGACATTATGAACGTTTTATTGATACGCCTTTGGTTTCGGATTGTTCGGTTAGTTCAGGGAAAATTTACTCTGAAGTTTTAGCGGAAGAACGGGAAGGGAAGTACCTTGGAGGAACGATTCAGATTGTTCCTCATATTACGGACAAATTACGATCGAAGGTTGAGAAAGCTGCCAAAAAATTGAAAGTTGATATTATGGTAGTTGAGATTGGAGGCACAGTAGGGGATATTGAAGCCGAACCATTTTTTGAAGTTTTACGACAGATGAAACACAAATATGGACAAAATTGTATTTCACTGCACTTGACGCTTCTTCCTTACTTGGCGGCTTCAAAAGAATTAAAAACAAAACCAACACAGCTTTCAGTGAAAGAATTACGATCAAAAGGAATAACACCTGATATTATCTTTTGTCGAGCTGATCAGCGGATTCCGAAGAAACTTCTGAAAAAAGTAGCCTACTTCTGTGATGTAGACGATGAAGCGGTTATCCCAGCGGAAACCGTGTCGTCCATTTACGAAGTACCACTTCGGTTCCAAAAATCAAATTTAGGAAATATTCTTGCGCAAAAACTAGGACTGGGTGATTTGACTTTTGATATGTCTATTTGGGAGTTAGGATTTGAAAAACGAAAAAAAGCGAAAAAACGGTTAACGATTGGTTTGGCTGGAAAGTATAACGAGTTAGATGATGCGTATATTTCTGTTATCGAAGCGGCTAAGTCGGCTGGATTTTTCCATGATCGAAAGGTTGAGATCGAATGGATTGATACCGAAAAAATCGAAGCGGATGATGCAGAAGAGTTGGCGAAATTAGAAAGCGTAGCGGGTATTATCGTACCAGGTGGTTTCGGAACACGAGGCATTGAAGGAAAGATAAAGGTGGCAAACTACTGTCGAGTAAATAAGAAACCATATCTAGGGCTTTGTTTAGGATCGCAGATTATGGCAATGGAATTTGCTCGAAATGTTCTAGGTATAAAGAATGCTACTTCAGAAGAATTTCATCCGAATGCGCAAAATTTAGTAGTTCATTATATCCCTGAGCAACGAACGATTCGAAAAAAAGGTGGGACGATGCGACTTGGCTCTTATCCTTGTAAATTAAAGAAGGGAAGTCTTGCTGAACAAATTTATGGTTCAACAAAAATAAATGAACGACATCGTCATCGATATGAGTTTAATAATGATTACCGAAACCAATTTGAAGCGGCGGGATTTTCGGTCTCAGGGCAAAGTCCAGATGGGGACTTAGTGGAAATTGTTGAAGTGGTGGATCACCCCTTTATGATTGGTTCACAGTTTCATCCGGAACTCAAGAGTCGACCATTTGAGCCACATCCGTTATTTCGAGAATTTATAAGCGCGGTAATTTAAAGAGGAATAATAAATACAAAAGAATTCAGCTTAATCTTCCTTTTTAAAGGAGAGGATTGAGGAGGTTTTTATATTAATTTTTGACTTATTTACACTAGAGTAGCTTGAAGAGGAATTATCAAGAGGTAAAAGTCTTGAAAAACATTTTTATTTATGGTATAATGTCTAGATGAGTTTATCTATTCGTGAACAAGTTACAGAACTCTTAGGACGAAATCTCTTTCTGGAGCAAGCTATGCGTACGCGTATTGAGTCGAGTGATGAAAATGTTTTGAAACGGATTTTACCGACTTTGATTAAGATAGATGAAGTTCAGACGAAACTCATTAAATCCGCGATGGAAAAAAATCCAAACTTTTTTGGGGATCTTCAAAACGGGATTACGCATGAAGTTTTAGCCAATATTATGCGAGAGGAAATCGCTTTGCATCAACAGGAGGTTGATGAAGCTGAGGCAGAATTAGCAAAACAGCTAGAAATACTCAATTAGTTTCTTTGCTAAATTCAGTTAATTAAACTCAATATTAGCCATAAAAATAAAAAACATGAAAACACTAAAAAATCGGTTGGCGGAAAAATCAAAATTATTCTTATTTTTAAGATCAAACCCATCATTAGAAACGATGTCTGACATATTGGTAAAACAAGAGGAAAACCCTGATTTAAAAGTTGTTCCAGCGGAGAATGATGATGAATTAAAAAACAAGACTGCTATCGCTAATGCACAAATTAGAGCGGTTTTAGATAAGGGTGTTGTTACGGAAAAAGAACTTTCAACTATTATCAAGAAGATACTCACTAAAGATAAAAGTACACCTGAGAATAAAGCGAGCTTAGCAGAGTTAAATAGTTTAATGAACACTCTTTCAGACTTAATGAATGCAAAACCAACTAAGGATGAAAAAGCTAGAAAAGTATATAAACCATTCAATGGAGATTACAGTTCAATTAAAAATGTAAACGCTAAGAACTTTTCAAAAAAAGAAGGGAGCGAAGGAGGAGATAATCAAATTACAACCGAGGCAGATCACACTACTTCATCCAATAAGCGTGATAAGGCTGAAAATAATGGTACTACAGACGTAATAGACGGGAGCGACATAGACTCAATCGAAGGTAGTTCAGAAGAAAAATGGGACCCTCTAGAAGGCATTGAAATGCCAGCGACCCCATTAACGAAGAAAGGTGGTTATTTGTATGGAATTTTACTAAAACACTTTAAGAAGCCTACTGTGAATGAAATTATTGCACGGGCCAAAGGAGCTGGGTTTGATGTTGGATATTTTCAACCAGGAGATACAGCTTCAATTAAAAGTGAAAAAGATGGTGGGTATTTGATTTTCCAAAGTAAATCAGGTAAAGAGCGACGAGTGAAAATCTATAATAAGCGGGTACTATTAGATTTGCCAAAAGGCAAGTCGGTTAATATGGAAAAAACTCCAGCAACTGCCAAGGGGGGACACTTATTTGGTATTTTGCGTAATCAGTTTGGAAAAGACGAAGCTGTAAGGATTATTCGATTAGCGGAAGAATATGATGGATTTGATCCTCATAACTATCGACCAGGAGACGAATTTTCAATGGAAAATGGAACCCTTATAAAGTGGAGAGGAGGGAAAGAGATAGAATTGGCAGACATTTATGGAGAAAATGAGGGAGATACGGCTGAGAAAGAGATAAGCCTAAAGAATGAATCCGTGGCGAATCTATCTAAATATGGAAAGTGGATTGATAAATATGCCAATGAAAATGGTATTGAGCCATCGCTTTTAGCGGGGCTGATTCACCGAGAATCTTCAGGTGTGTGTACTAAGATATCCCGTAAAGGAGCTTGTGGGTTAACGCAGGTTATGGGTCTAGCACTAAAAGATGTAAATGATAGATTAGGAACGAGTTATAAAAAGAGTGATCTTACTGACCCAGAAATAAGTATTAAGGTTGGAGCTACGTATTTGGGTATGATGATGAACGATTTTAAGGATTATGGACCAGATCAAACCTTATTGGCGTTAACCGCTTACAATCATGGAATTGGGAAGGTAACAAAGTTAGCCAAAAGAGCCAAAAAAGAAGGAAGACCAGTAGCAGAACTCATATCAGAAATTAATTTTGATAATGGAAAACCAAAGAGGGAAGCAAGAGAGTATGCGATGAAAGTATTACGTCACGCCGAAGTATATAAAAAACTGGGGTATGGTCCAAGGCGAGCGATCGTTGCAAAACGAAAAAAGCAAAGAGAACGTCTTAAAAAGGGCCCAACACGTGGTTTATCTTATGAGGAAGCTATGAGTGCTTTAAAATCACTTGGGATAACTGTTAAATCATCGGGTAATGATACTAGAAATAGACTGAATCCTAAAGCGACAGCAGTAACGGGTTTTATGCCTGAAACTATTAAAGGTTTACGTATTTTAAGCTCGTATGTTCATGGACTTGTTATTAGTGGTGGTACAGAGGTTGGTCATAGTGGCGCAAAAACAGCTGCTCAGATGAGAAGACGTTTAAAAAATCATACTTTAGAGGGAACTAATACACATGGAGGCGGTAGAAAAGTAGATTTACCTTATAGCTCAAAAAAGACAGCAAAACTGATGGCGAAGTTATCAATTCCAAAGACCCCAGTTAATGCATTTTATACCAAAGTTGTTAAAGGTCAGAAAATGAAATTTCATCCAGAAGGTAATCATCTAGATATAACCTTTTATGCATAGTTTTATTTGTTAAAATGGATAGAAAAGAGTAATCCTACTCGTAATGTTTAAGTGTTTTTTCTTCAACAGAGTCTCCCCGTAGGAGACTTCATATTATCCAACGGAATATCTTTTTTTATGGTAGAAAAAATAGGAACTTTTTTGGGATATATAGATGAAAACTGTTGAATAATTTTTTGAATAAAAAAAAAAATGGTTTATAGTGATTTCGATGACGATTATCAGTGAAAGTCAGCTCCAAAAAAATATATTTAAAATTCTTCGCGGTAATGCTTCGGTGGGAAGTAGCTCATTTTTACTCCCAAATGGGAAAAAAGTTTTCATAAAAGTTGAAACGGCATCAGATGAAGATTGCCTTCCTATTCTAGATATTGAAAAATTTAGGCAAGCGAGTGCAGAAATTGAAACAGGTGAGACTTTTGAGTTTAGTAGTGATATAAATTTAGAAGAATTACTTCAAAAGGTTTAACATGAAAATTAGACTAACGAAGCAATTTTTGAAAGATTTTAAAAAGCTAGATTCAAAAATACAAAAACAGTGTTTGAAACAAATAACCTTCCTTGAAGTTGATGTTTTTTATCCAAGTCTACATACTGAAAAATTAGAACCAAAGCATGCAGAAAACTATTCTTTTCGTGTGAATAAGTCATGGCGTGTAATTTTTCAAAGAAGTGGAGAGATAATTTATCTTATGTATCTATCAAATCATTATGAATAAACAAAAAATCCTCATTATCGGTTCGGGGCCTTATTGTATCGGGAGTTCGGTTGAGTTTGACTGGTGTGGGGTACAAGTTTTGCGAACACTTAAGAAACTCGGACACGAGACGATTTTTATCAATTCCAATCCCGAGACGGTTTCGACCGATTTTGATGAATGTGATCGGCTTTACTTTGAAGAGTTGAGTGTGGAACGTGTTTTGGATATTTATGACAAAGAAAAACCAGATGGCGTTATCTTCTCAACAGGAGGACAAATTGCACAGAATATGGTAATGGAGCTGGCAGAAGCAGGATTGCCTTTACTGGGAACACCCGTGGATTCGATTGATCGATGTGAAGACCGAGAAAAATTTTCACAACTTTGTGATGATTTAGGGATTGATCAGCCTTGTTGGGCGGTGTTTGATCAGTTACAGGAGGCTTATGATTTTGCCAAAGAAGTTGGGTATCCGGTATTAGTTCGTCCGTCTTTTGTCCTGTCTGGAGCCGCGATGGCGGTAGCGACAACCGAAGAAATGCTTAGGGATTACCTGAAAACAGCGGTAGGGACAACTGATTCTTCGGTCGTGATTTCAAAGTTTCAGGAAAATTCTAAAGAAATTGAATTCGATGGTGTGGCACAAAATGGAGAGATTATCGTTTCGGCGATTGCGGAACATATCGAAAATGCAGGGGTTCATTCTGGTGATGCGACTATTGTTTTACCACCGCAGAATCTATATATAGAGACTGTTCGCCGAGTACGAAATGTGGCTCAGAAATTAGCGAAAGAACTCAATATTTCAGGACCGTTTAATATTCAATTTCTTGCAAAAGAAAACGAAATTAAAATCATTGAATGTAATCTGAGAGCGTCTCGGTCATTTCCTTTTGCGTCTAAAGTTTTAGGGCAAAATTTCATTGAAGTGGCGACACGGATCTGGATGGGGGAGGAAATGGAAAATCAAGAAAAAAATCCATTGGATATTCAATCGGTTGGCTTGAAAGCAGCACAATTTTCATTTTCTCGACTTAAAAATGCAGACCCGAATCTCGGTGTAGAGATGAGTTCGACTGGAGAGGTGGCTTGTTTTGGGGACACCCTCGAGGAAGCGTTTATCAAATCCATGATTTCGGTCGGGTTTACTATGCCTAAAGTGGGGACAAAAATACTTGTAACGCTTGGGAAAATTGAAGATAAAATTGGGTTTCTCCCCATCGCACGGAAATTTAAACAACTCGGTTTTAAATTTGTTGCCACCGAGGGAACATCTAAGATTTTGAAACGAAATGGCATAGACTGTGAAATGGTTTATAAAATTTCAGAAAAGAAACATCCTAGCGTTGAAGACTTAATTGATAGACAAGAGGTTTCATTGGTAATTAATACCTCAAATAAATTTTCACACGAAGAAGAATCTGATGGGTATCTTATCCGACGAAAAACGATTGATCGGAATATTCCGTTAATTATT
Organism: uncultured Candidatus Peribacteria bacterium; assembly: GCA_964468965.1. Taxonomy (GTDB): domain Bacteria; phylum Patescibacteriota; class Gracilibacteria; order UBA4473; family UBA4473; genus JALWQU01. The sequence goes on along the minus strand of CAYXXA010000004.1, from coordinate 8,663 downwards.
AATTTACAAATTGCCAAGCTCTTGGCTCGATCGATGATGCAGATACCAGATATTTTAGAAAAACCGATTTTGACGTATGAAGAGCGGGCAAACTGTAGTTGATGGCTAATAAATGAGATTTATTGTGGAGGTCTTTTTTTAGATATGATAAATCAGTATCGCTAGGTTTTTTCGTTTAGCTTTAAACTTTGTATTTAAAACATTATTTACCTTTTTGACTACCATAACATTATTGAAAATAATCTTCAAATCTGATATAATTATCAGATAGTTTTTGGGAAAATACTTGAAAACTAAACATTAATAACAGAGAAAACAAAAAAATGTTTATACAAACAGTTTATGCGGCTTCTAGTTCAGGAAAAGATGAAGGGTTAATGAGTACTTTAGCAACTAATTTTGGTCTTTGGTTTTTGGCAATAGGACTGTTTTTGTCTTCATTTCTTATCGCCGCACTGATTAGAAATATAGTAATGAGGCGAATAAGAAAAAGTAAACATATTCAGCTACATGAAGAACTGACATTACTGATTGAGCGTTCGGTTTATTTTGGCGTAATGATGGTGATGTTGGTCATTTCCTTTCAGGTTGTGGGTATTGATCTGACATGGATATTAGGGGCTATGTCCTTTGGTATTGGTTTTGCCTTTAAGGACCTGTTATCGAATTTCATAGGTGGTATTGTTATCCTGACTCAGCAAAAATTAAAAATTGGAGACCTTATTAAAGTTGGTAGTAAAATGGGGCGTATTTCAGAAATTGATGCGAGGACAACGCAGATCACTTCGCTTGATGGAACGGAACTTATTATTCCGAACTCGGATATGGTAACAGATGTGGTTCAGAATTTCACGGCTAATACCTTTCGACGTATTTCTTTGGAGGTTGGAGTGCATTATTCGACACCGCTTGACAAGGCCGTCAATACAACCCTTTCAGCAGTTAAAAAGAATGAGTCAGTGGTGGGAGAGCCTCAGCCAGAGGTTATCTGTAAGGCTTTCGATAGTTCAGCTATTAAATTGGAAGTTCGTTTTTGGATTGATTCAACGGATAGTTGGTGGAAAATTCGTTCGCTTATTATACAGCAGATTAAAATTGATTTCGATCAAGCTGGTATTACGATTCCGTTCCCAATCAGAACGCTTTCACTTGATCCATACGATAAAAATATGAAAACAGCACTACATTTGCCAGAATAGTTTAAATAGAAAAGTTGGTGTTATTTGTATTTTTAGGAAATAAAAACTTGCATGGTAAGTTGAAAAATCTAGAATTTAGTGGAAATAATATTTAACCTTATTTGAATTATGAAAAAAATTGCTTTATTTGCACTAATAACCTTGATTATGTCAGGGACGACATTAGCATATACAGAACATTTTGATGATGGATTTATCAATCCTGTAGTGCCAAAGGCGAAAGAAGTTGCACGAGAACGACTACTAAAATCTATTCAGCAACGTCGATTGAGATATATTCGAGAGAAACTACGAACGGTTGATAATTTCCAAAATAGAAATCTTCAACGAAGAAGACATGAGATGATGAAAGTACATAATAATGTTGGAGGCGTGGCAACTCAAATGAAACGGAAAGGAGCCCTCAAATTTGTACCTTATTATTCATACCGAAAAGAGAGAACCGATGGGAATTATATTCGTCCAAACGCAAAACAAGTTTTTAAACGACGAGCGATTAACTACTACCGTGAAGGTGGTTATGCTGGGAAGCGTGAGCTGAAGGAAAATGTTGTCTACGGTTCAACACATCGTGTAAATATTATTCCTTCTTCTTGGTTCAAGCGAAATGCTCAAATCGAAGCGGTTATGCAGGATATTCGTGATGCACAACGAAATATTGGAAAATCGGAGCAAGTTCCAACTGGATATCAGAAGACAACGTTACGGAGAGGTTCTTCACTTCGAAACTTTATGAGTCCTTATCAGCCTATACGATAAAAGAATAAAAGTTAGAACTAAGAAAAAACATGTCATTAGACATGTTTTTTTTTTATTTTAGGGTAGAGTGCTTATAGATTTTATTTAGTCGTAAAGGATTTTAGATCATGACCAATACTGCTATCGATTTTACCAAACTAGAAAGAGGTGATCTTGATCAGGCTAATACGCAAGAATATACAAAAAACTTTGCCAAAGGTCTGACAGAGGCATTGGTGAGAGAAATTTCAGCGGATAAGGACGAGCCATCATGGTTATTGGATATTCGTTTGAAGGCTTTAGCCCAGTTTCATAAATTATCTCTACCAGATTGGGGACCGTCAATTGATCATTTGGATTTTAATAATATTCGATATTTTTCAAAAGCATCAGAAGATAGTCATGCAAAAACATGGGAAGAAGTTGATCCCGAAATAAAAAAAACATTTGAGCGATTGAAAATACCAGAAGCTGAACAGGCCTATTTAGCTGGGGCCGGGGCACAGTATGAGTCAGAAAATGTTTATCATAGTCTAAAAGATGAGTGGCAGGAAAAAGGTGTTATCTTTGAAGATTTTGATGTGGCGGTGAAACAGCACCCAGCACTAGTTAAACAGTATTTTACTAAGTGTGTACCGATTAACGACCATAAGTTTGCGGCTTTGCATTATGCCGTGTTTTCAGGGGGAACGTTTCTTTATATTCCTAAGAATGTAGAAATAACACAGCCCCTACAGGCTTATTTTCGTATGAATTCTATGAATCAAGGACAGTTTGAACATACGCTTCTTGTTATCGAATCTGGGGCCAAAGGACATTATATTGAGGGTTGTTCTGCTCCAAAGTACGGCTCACAGTCATTACATGCCGGTTGTGTTGAAGTATTTGTAAACGAAACGGCTCAATTTCGATATTCTTCTGTCGAAAACTGGTCAAAAGATACCTTTAACCTTAATACCAAACGATCAATTGTTCAAGCAAGTGGACGAATGGAATGGGTTGGAGGAAATCTGGGATCAGGGATAACGATGCTTTACCCTTGTACGATTTTAGCCGGTGATAGGGCACGATCGGAGCATTTAGGTATTGCCTTTGCCAATGAAGGACAGACGCAAGATACGGGAGCAAAAGTCATTATTTCAGGAAAAGATTGTCGAACGAATATTGTTGCCAAAAGCCTGAGTAAAGGTGGTGGAATATCAACCTATCGAGGTTTAGTTGATATCAAAAAAACAGCGGATAATGCGATTGTTTCCGTTGAATGTGATGCTTTGATGCTTGATGAGAAATCAGTTTCTGATACGATTCCTCATATTTATTCAGCCAATACATCGGCCCAAATTACGCACGAAGCGAGAGCTGGTAAGATTTCTGATGAAATTTTATTATTTTTTGAGTCACGAGGGATTGATGAAGAGGCGGCAAAAGGAATGATCGTTAATGGTTTTCTTGATGAGGTGGTAAAAACGCTTCCGTTGGAGTTTGCTTCAGAACTTAACCGTCTTATTGAATTAGAAATGGAGGGGAGTGTCGGATAAAATAGTAGAAGATTGAAGTGGAAAAATATAAGGAACTAGATACTAAAATTTATCCCAAATTTTTCGCAAAGGTTTTATAGAAAGTTGAGATAATAAAAATCCTCCGACAGGAACAAAAGCCCCCAATATAGCTGGCTCCATATTCATAATCTTTAAAAAACTAAAAGCTGAAAGAAAGGTAATCGAGGCAATAAAGATACGTCTAGTACAGCTTGTTTCCCACTGTTTATCCCGTTCAACTTTTTTATTTCGTTTAGTGATTTTTTCGATTTCTAGTCTTAGTTCTTGTATTGTTTTCATATTTTTTAATGTTAGCAGGATGGAGATTAGAAGCAATCTAGAGTCAAATACCTCGTCTATCTAATATGGCTCGTCCAATTGTCCGTGTATCTAGATAGTCTAAATCGCCACCAGAAGGAATTCCTTGAGCGAGTTTTGTGATTTTCCCCTTAAAGATAGGCAATAGCTGATCAATAATGAAGTTGACCGTAGCATCTGATTCCACATTTCCCGCTAACGCAAAAACAATTTCAGTAATTTCTGGATTTTCTTGAACTCGTTTTAGTAGAGGATTGATACGAAGGTGTTCAGGCATTACTTTGTTGATTGGTGAAATAATACCGTGTAAAACATGATATTGCCCTTTGTATTCATGGGTTTTTTCAAGTGCAATAAGGTCAACTGGGGTTTCAACAACACAAATTGTTTTTTTATCACGATTATAATCCTGACAAATAGCACAGCTTATTTTGACTTGATCTTCTGTCTTATCGCAATAATGAAAGCAAGTAGAACATTCTCCGACACTTGCTTTTAGGCGTCCAATGGAGTTTGCTATTTTTTGATCAAGAGAGCTCTTGTTTTTCAATAACGAAAAAACTAATCGTTCAGCCGAACGATGCCCGATACCAGGGAGATCAGAAAGACTTTCAATGGCGGTGGTTATGGACTGAGGAAGCATTTTATTGTTCATTTTTATTCATGTCCCAAAAAATCCATAGTTGTATCGTGTTTGATATCTTTAGAGGTATCAAGTTTTTTAGGCATCCCAAGTAATTTATCCATTTCTGAAATAAGCTCTTCTTGTGGAATCCATGTTTGTTTTCCGGTTTTCATATCACGAATAATAATTTGATTTTTTTTGATTTCTAAATCACCCATTAGGAGCGTATAGGGAACATGAAACTTTTGAGCTCGCCCCAGTTGTTCTTGCATTGAAGTCTTTCCAAGTACACCAACAGCATGGAATCCGTGCTCTCGAAGTTTAACGAGAATGGGAAGAGCTTTTTTCTTAGCAATAGGTCCAGTCGCGGCTAGAAATATCTGAAGGTAGTCTTTGTGTGGAACTTCAATGCCGTAAGTTTTCATGAGTCCCATAACTCGATCAACCCCAGCCGAAAATCCAACCCCTCCGTGTTTTTTTCCTCCCATTTTTTCGATAAGATGATCGTATCGTCCTCCGACTAAGACTTTATTAGTTGTGCCTTTCTCACGAAACTCAAAAACCGTATTGGAATAGTAATCGATAGGTCTAACGAGAGAGTAGTCAATTTTATATTCGATATCAAAACTATTAAGGTATCCCAATACCTCATCGAAGAAATTTTTAGATTCTTTAGAGAGGAAATCCGTGATTTTAGGTGCCATACCAATTAAAATTTCCTCATCTTCACTTCTGGGCTGAAGTAGTTCGAGATATTTTTTTTGACTTAGTTTTTCAAGTGTTTCTGGGGTGAGACTGCGTTCCTTCCCAGCATAGAAATTGGCAAGGGCTTCAAAAAATTGTTTCCGATCCTCAGGACTCCCGATCGTACTGATAACAAGTTCACATTCTTTTCGGATCTGAAGGTCTTTTAGAATACGATGTCCCAAATAAATAATTTGGGCATCAATCGATGGGTCTGATTCTCCTAAGACTTCAGCACCGAATTGCCAAAACTGTCGTCGAGTTCGTTGGTTTGGACGTTCAAATCGAAAGCAGGGTTCAATATAATAGAGTTCTACGGGGAGAGCTTCTTGATCCATTTCGTGTTGAATAAAGCTTCGTACGATGCCTGTTGTAATCTCTGGTCGAAGTGAAAATTCTCTTTTTGATCGGTCTTCAAAAGTGTAGAGTTCTCGACTTACGATATTAGTATTATCACCAAGAGCGGTTGCAAAAGCTTCGGTTTCTTCAAACATCGGTGGTGATATACGTCGAAATCCTGATTGTCGAAATCGATGACGAATCACTTTTTTTATAAAAGTAAAGTAGTTGTGATCATCTGGAAGAAAATCGAAAGTTCCAGTCGGAGTCCGAAAAGTTTTGGCCATATTTTAAAAAAAAGAGAATTAAAGTAGTACGATTAGTGCTTTTTAAGTTTAACGAGTCGTTCAACGGCTAATACACAGTTACCCGGATCGACAATAGTAAGAACTGGGGTTTTACTGGGCATTTGCAATGTTGAATTGATATTAACTATGAAATCTAGTTTGTCCGTAAATGGTGGACAAGCAATAGTGACACCGTTGGAATTAGCACCAACAAAGCCACTGAGCGCATTTGATCGACCGGCAATAGTGATGAAAATCGTTTTTCCATCATCAAATTTATTTATAATATCAAGGGCTTTAAGTGGTTCCTTATGAGCGCTAGCCGCAAAAAGTTCAACGCTTATATCTTTTTTCTTTAAGCCAGATATAAGCTTATCTTCCGCAAAAGGAAAGTCACTTTCAGAGCCACAGATAATAACAACATCAGGTTTCATGTTTTAAAAGTTTAATTTATACACATTCTTGCTTGAAAAAGAAGTACAAAGAGTTTACAAATAAAACCTATTCCTGTAAAACGAAAAGGAATCTTTAATACTCAAAAAAATGAAAGGACTTGTGAAATTTTTGGCAGCGGCAACGATTGGAGCAGCTTATGGTTTATTATTTGCGCAAAAACCAGGGAAAAAGTTAAGAGAAGAACTAAAAAAATCAGATAATCCGTGGAAGAAACTTTTTGAAGAAGGTGTGAAAGTTGATAAGTCAGCACGAGATTTTGTGGTTGATTGGGCTGAGAATAGTAAAGAACTTCAAGAAGTAATTAAAGGGGGGAAGGATCAGTTTAATAGTTTTGTAGAAGGGGCAAAGGAACTAACAGAAGAAGGACGAGAGGTGGCACAAGAAAAAATGGAAGAATTAGCAAAGAATGCCAAAAAAGCAGCTGCAGATTTGAAAAAGACAGCACCGAAGAAGATAGCGGCTGCCAAGAAAACCGCTACGAAAAAGGTAACTAAGTTAAAAAAAGAGGCGACTAAAAAAGCAACTTCTCTTCGTAAACAAGCCTCAAAAAAGATTAAAGGGATTGCCAAGAAATAGGATTAGCATTGGTTTAACGGATCTAAAAAATTAAAAAACAAAGAGATCAAAAGTATTTCTTATATTATATCTTTATATCTCTACAAACTTTTAACTTTTATAAAATTATGATCAAAGAACTTGAAGAATACCTAGAGCGACGTGGAGCAAAGTATTTTGTTACGATGCTGATGTTTAGTTATATTTTAGGGACGTTGGTTTTTACGATTTATCTGGGTTCATTAGGGATTTCTGATTTTGAATTTTTACAGCTTCGGTATATGTTTGTTGGTATTATTTATGTGATTATTACCAGTATTTTTTTGATACCAACGATTCTTATTTTAAAAAAAATATTTACCAAAAAGAAAATTCGTTTTTTTGAAATTATCATTCTAATGATTTTATTTCTTTGGACGCCTATTTATGCACTTTTTATCTTTCCGAAAATTCCATCCAATTTTGGGGGAGCTAAGCCCGTACTAGCTCGATTTATTGGGGAGACGGATAAGATAAAGGAAATAAATGAGATTATTGAATACGAAACAGGGGCGAAAGATCTTCCATTAGAAGTTTTTCCGAAAAATAAAAACCTAGCAAAAGGGGCTAATGTAAAAATATTGGATCGAAATAAGGATCGTATTTGGATTATTTTAACAAAAGATCTATACCTCAAAACTCGTTCTAAGCTAGCGAAAAATTTGATTGAAGCGGGGGAGTCACTCGAAGACAAAACCGATTCGGATTTTATAACCAAACCACTTTTAGTCGATGCGGAAGGGATTAAAAATATTTCATTTTCACTGCATGAACCACCAGATGATCTGACACCAGCGGATTTGGAAATTTTAAAATCAACCCCAAGGCTTTCAGGGAAAAGTGCCAATGTCGTTGAAAAGTTTATCCAAAAAACAGCTCCGGAAAAAGCGGATAAGATTATAAAAGCTATTAAAACAGAAGATAAAAAAACTATTGATGCCGCTATTAACGAAAATTTTGATACTAATTTTTTAAACTTTAGAAATCGTTTTTTTGAGAAAGCAACGTACTTAAATGATATTGAACGTTTACGTGGTATAGATGAGGGAAAACGTTGGAGTTTTGTTTTTGATTTTATGAGTGCTCTCAAAACGGCTTTACCTGATGTGGAAATTTCACTCGAAAAAATACCCTATCTTGCTTCGGGTATAAAAGAAAAAAATTATACTCGAAAAATTGCAAAAGCATTACAGGGAGCGGGGGAGTTTGAAACCGTTATTAAAAGATTAAAGTCGTTAATACTCGATTCCAAAGAAGTATTAAATTCTGGATCAGGAACCAGTCTCAAATAGGTGTGGAAAGTTTTTTAAGATATCAACAGCTTTGCCAACTTTTTTACCGGGGATCTGAATATATTCAAGGTAGAGTTTGGTATTATTTTTACATAAGATTTCGACATCTTTAGGCTGATGGTTTTTGGGATCTGTTTTTCGTGTAAGGGTACACTGCTTGATTTTTACATTTCCTTTAACGGTTGGAACAAATATACCTGGCCAGACATCAAAGGCACGGAAAGCTCGATCAATTTCTTCAGCCGTCATCTTTTTGAAATTCACCTCGCCGTCGGCCTTTGTGAACTTTCCACAAAAGGTAGCTTTGCTTGATTGCTGTTTTTTTATTTCTAATGATTGATCAAAATATTTATTCAAAAATTCAGGAAAATAATGAGCAGTTTCAAGGGCAAAATAATGCCATAAATCAGAAGTTTTTTTACCGTGTATATCGTAGGATTTCTGAAAGCAGATATCACCTGCGTCTAGTTCTTTGACCATGGTTTGCCAGGTAATACCAGAAGTTTCTTGTCCGTCCAGAATTGCGGACTGAA
>CAYXXA010000003.1:38553-44427 GCA_964468965.1 uncultured Candidatus Peribacteria bacterium | reverse complement strand
TAGGGCTTTTCCCCAGAAAACTGTTATAGGCAATGTTCAACATTTATGGAAATCCTCCTTATTTCTTCCCCAATAAGGAGAAGAAATAAAACAATAAAAATTTAAAAAAACCTTCTCCAAAACATTCTCCCGATGGAGTTTGTCTTAGGGAAAACCCTTTGGAGAAGGTTCGGACTCCACATGAGTCCGTGGAATGTTTTTTAATTCTCCTAATAAACCAATAGGATTTTTTATAAAAACATTTCACAGAATCACGGTGAGTTTTTATTTTATGGGTTTTCCCGCTTTAGAATGGTTAAGATTCTAAAGACTTTTTCGTTTCCCGAAGTGTCAAAGAACTTGTCTGACAGACTTTGGTAAAATATAATTTAAAACATTTTCCAAAAAAATCTAGAAAGACGGCATTATTCATATATTAAAATACTAGTTTTGTCAATGTTTTGGGGACAAAAATAGAAGCCAAAAGTAGGCTGATGGAGATGGAGGCAAGCTCCTATTTCCAAATATTAGACATCATCTTTTTCGCCTAAATACGTCGTATAGAGGTAGTTTGTTTGGGCTGGGAATTCCGCGGCTAAGGTATCGATCTGTTTCGTTACGGGTTTGATCCCGTGTTGAAGTCGTTGTTTTCGGATATCCGTAGCGGTATGATGGCACAGTCGAGCAATCTCGGTATCTGAAAATCCAAGAATTTTGGCATTCAATAGTTCTGAAGCATCGAGTTTGAGTTTACGGTTGCTTTGATCGTTCCCTTTCTTTGCTAACGCTTTTGCACAATCGGTAATTCGCTCTATTTGCTGGAGAAACCAGTGATCGATTTTAGTCATTTCCCAGATCTCTTCAAGTGTAAAGTAGTTGGCAAAAAGTCCTTCAGCAATAGCAAAGAGTCGTCTTGGCGAGGCGATACGGATGTTTTCTTCGACCTCTTTTTTGTCTTTGAATTTGATAGGCGAATCAAGGATTCCCTCCGATCCGATGGCGAGCATTCGGATGGCTTTTTGTAATACTTCTGGGAAATTTCGTCCTAGCGCCATGACTTCCCCAACGGATTTCATCTCAGTCGCGATTTGATGGCTGACTTTTCGGAATTTCTGCAAATCCCATCGAGGGATTTTGAGCGCGACATAGTCGAGGGCTGGTTCAAAGAAACTACTCGTAACCTGCGTGATTGCATTGGGTATTTCTGGCATATTTTTACCGCACAAGATTTCCGCAGCAACAGCGGCAAGTGGGTATCCAGTGGCTTTTGAGGCAAGCGCCGAACTTCGGCTGAGTCGTGGGTTCATCTCGATAACTCGGTATTCTTTTGGATTATTCGGATTGAGTGCGTACTGAATATTACATTCACCGATGATGCCGAGATGTCGAGTCATTTTGATCGCAACAGTTCGGAGCATTTGGTATTCGGCGTTGCCAATGGTCTGACTCGGAGAAATGACGATGGATTCTCCCGTATGAATACCAAGGGGGTCAAAGTTTTCCATGTTTACGACGGTTACGGCATTGTCGGCATTGTCGCGAACAACTTCGTACTCGATTTCTTTCCATCCCCTTAGATCTTCTTCGATCAGTACTTGAGGCGAAAAGGCAAAAGCATCTTTGACCATGGACTGAAAATCGACTTCGGTTTCACAAAAGCCAGAACCCTTCCCTCCAAGGGCAAATCCCGCTCGCATAATGAGTGGGAATCCGATTTCTTTCGCCGCCGCAATAGCCTCATCCATGTTTCGGGCGGGAATCGATTTTGGTGTTAGGACACCAACTTCTCGACACTTATTAGCAAAAATTTCTCGGTCTTCGGTGTTGTTGATCACGTCAACAGGTGTTCCCAAAATTTTGATATTGTGCTTCTTCAAAAATCCGCTCTCATCTAGCTTTAGACCACAATTCAACGCGGTTTGTCCGCCAAAACTTAAAGCGATGCTATCTGGTTTTTCCTTTTCAATAATTTTTTTAACAAATTCTGTGGTAACGGGTAAAAAATAAACTTTGTCAGCACAGCTGTCGGTGGGAGCAAAGTTTTTTGGGTCGGTCTGAACCGTGGCAATATTGGGATTGATTAGTACCACCTCATGACCATTTTTTCGAAAAGTTTTAATCGCTTGTGAACCAGAATAATCAAATTCTCCCGCTTCACCGATTTTGAGTGCACCAGAGCCGAGAAGGAGGATTTTCATGGAGTGATTTTAGTTTATCTTACAAATATTAAAGAAAAATAAATTATCTACAACTTTATCCGCCAACCTGTATGGAACATCCAGTAGTTGATACCAAAAAGAATGAAAAATATAGCACCTGAAACGCCAAAACTCAAAGCTGGATCGACTTCATTGATGCCGAGAAAACTCCACCTCAACCCATCAGCAAGGTAGAAAAAGGGATTGAAAAGAGATATTTTTTGTGCGAGTGGGGGGAGCATTTCCAAGCTATAAAAAACCGCTCCAAGAAAGCCCATGGGCATGATAATAAAGGTTGAGATTCCAGAGCTTTGATCAAAGGTTTTTGCCCAGATGCCCGCAATTGTTCCGAAGATAGCAAAAATCCCATTGGACAAAAAAAGCATTAGCAAGAACGCCCCCCAGTGGTCTGGAAAAAATTTCCCCGTGAAAATTCCAGCCGTCATAAAGATTAGAAGCGAAATGAGAAAACCACGAACCACACCACCAAGCATAAATCCTAAAACTTTTTCCATCGTGGTAATGGGAGGAAGGAGAAGATCGGACATTGTTCCGCTATACTTGGAAATAATGAGGGAGCTAGAAGGATTCTGAAAGGCATTGTTCGTCGCTTGTAAAAGGACGAGTCCAGGGATAATGAAGATAGGGTAGGGAATGCCATTGATTTCTTTAATTTCAGAACCGAGTGCTCCACCAAAGACAGCAAAATACATGACCGCGACAATAACGGGCGACATGAGGGTTTGTATCCAGACCTTGAGAAAACGATAGGTTTCTTTGTAGATAAGGGTTTTGAGGCGGATGAGATTCATGTTTTACTTTTTAGTTTTACTATTTTATCCTTTGGATTTAGTTTTTCGTGAGCTCAAGAAATATATCTTCAAGTTTCTTTCCGTGATTTCGGTTCATAAGTTTTTCCTTAGCTTCTACGAGGATTGTTTTCCCTTTTGCCTGAATACAGATGGTATCGGCAAGGAGTTCGGCCTCTTCCAGATAATGCGTTGTGAGAATAATGGTTTTGCCTTTGTCCTTGAGTTCTTGGAAAAATTTATAAAGGCTTTTCCTCAGTTCAATATCAACACCAGCGGTTGGTTCATCCAAAATTAAAATTTCAGGATCATGAGCAAGAGCTTTGGCGATCATAAGGCGTCGTTTCATTCCTCCAGAAAGTCCCATGGGGTGGTTATTGGTTTTGTCTTGGAGGTTTAATTTTTTGAGAATCCATTGGAGATAGGCTTCATCCGGCTTGAGTCCAAAGAGTCCACGACGAATTCTTAAAATTTCAATCGCGCTGAAAAAATGATCAAAAACGAGTTCTTGTTCGACAATTCCTAGCTTCATTTTGGTAAAGTTTGGATTTTTTTCAGGATCTTCGCCCATAACCAAGATTTCACCATGATCACGATCGGTCATGCCGTTGAGGCAATTGATCAGCGTTGTTTTCCCTGCTCCATTGGGACCAAGTAAGGCGAAGAGTTCACCCTTTTTTACCTCAAAGGTGATATTCGTAAGAGCTTTAACGTTCCCAAAGGATTTTTGAACATTTTTAAATTTGAGTATAGGCATTAATCAATTGGCTATAAAGTTGTGACAAACTCGTCAAACAGATAGTCTGCATCTTCTGGTCCACTACAGGCCTCAGGGTGAAATTGAACAGCAAATACTGGTTTGGTTTTGTGACGAATACCCTCGACAGAGTTATCATTTAGATTTCGAAACCAGACCTCAAAATCGTTGGGAAGACTTGCATCGTCGACTTCGTATCCATGGTTTTGGCTCGTGATGATACACTTTTTATTTATAATATCTTGACACGGTTGATTAACGCCACGATGTCCATACTTCATTTTTTTAGTTTTACCTCCACAAGCAAGACCAAGTATTTGGTTTCCCAAACAGATACCAAAAATGGGGATATCTTTTTTGAGAGCTGTTTTCATAGTTTTAATGGTTTCGATAACGGTTTCGGGGTCGCCTGGACCGTTGGAAAAGAAAATACCATCAAGCTTTTCATTACGGTTCTCAATCCATTCAAATGGGTTGGTATCAAATGGTACACGAATAATACGAATCCCTCGTCTAAGAAAATTTCGGAAGATTCCATTTTTAGCGCCACAATCGATAAAAGCAATCGTCTTTCCAAGAGCACGTTCTTTATTAGGTTCGAGTATAGTTATGTCTTTCGGACTTACTTCGGGGACGTATCGTCCGTTGAGTGGATCTTCGAATTTGCTTGGTGCTTCTTGGGCGATAGCTCCTAAAATACAGCCCTCTTCTCGTAACATTTTAGTGATTTCTCTCGTGTCAACAGCGGTTAAGGCTGGAATACTATTATCCTTGAGCCACTGGCAAAAACTTTTGTAAGCCTGACAATGAGAATATTTTTCACTGACTTCTGTCATGATAACACCACGAACCCATATTTTTTTTGACTCAAAGGTTTTATCAATATTGGAAAAGATTTCTTCTGGTTTAAATACGCCATAATTTCCAATAAGTGGATAGGTAAAGACAACAATTTGTCCGTAGTAACTGGGATCGGTGAGCGTCTCTAGATACCCCGCCATTCCTGTGGTAAAGACGACTTCTCCCATCATTTCGATACCGGCACCAACTGATTTTCCTTCAAATGTTTTTCCGTTCGCTAAGTGTAATTTCATATCGTTATTTTTGTAGGTTAATCAGAGGGATTGGGCTATTTTTCCCTCCTTCTCCAAAATAGGTCTGAGGATAGGATCCGTTCCACTTTTCAATAGCATTTTTAGCATTCTCAAGCCGTTTGTATTCTAAAACATTGGCTGTTATTTCTTGTTGAATCGACTTATTGTATTCGGCGATTCCTTCTCCTTCAAGGATTTTTGCTTGTTTTTCTGCCTCGGCTTTTTTTACTTTTTGTTGAGAAGAGATTTCGATTTGTTGAAGGATATATTTTTCTTTTTCAGCTTTTTGTTCTTCGATTTGTTTTTGTTCAATGGCGGCTTTAAACTGTTTGTTGAAGTCGAAATTTACAAGATTGATATCCTCAAGAATAATATTGTCTTTTTCAAGATTTTTTTGGAGATCAGCAAAAACTTTATTTTTAATTTCTTCTCGTTTAGTGAGGATTTCAGCGACTTTATATTTAGCCGTGTAAGTTTTGACGGAATCGGCAACTTTTGGGGTTACTTTTTTTGCCGCGTAATCGGTTCCCACTTCTTGATAAATTTTGGCCACATGAACGGGGTCTAAGTGGTAGGTTACAACCGCATCAACATAGACATCTTGGAGATCAGAACTAGCAGCACTGAGTTGGCTTCGTTGGCTGACATTTTGTCCACGAGTATATTTCCCACTACTATCATTTGAGAAAACAATTTTTTGCGTTCGGATGGGGATTTGAGTAATCGATTGAAAGAACGGAACTCGGAAATGCATTCCTTCCGAAAGTGTCTCAGTCTGCACACCACCTCGTAGTTTATCAAAAATAATCCCACGATGACCCGCATCAATATTTACAAAAGGATTAAGTATCAAAAAAAGGACAAGTCCAATGAAGATGAGGACAAACCATTTAACGGTTGAGAATGTTTTTTTCATGGGAAGTGATGGTAAGGAATTATTTGTTTTCATGATTGTTGGATTGTTTGCCCGAAAAGGCATGACTTTACCCTTTTTATATTCTTTTTGAGTGTAGTTGTAAACACGAAAAACCACTTTT
>CAYXXA010000003.1:0-38453 GCA_964468965.1 uncultured Candidatus Peribacteria bacterium | reverse complement strand
AGCAATGTTGAGAATTCGCTCTTCTTTGAAGGCTGGACCAAGAAGCTGTGTTCCGATAGGCAGTCCGTCCTTTGATTTTCCAACAGGTGTTGAAATTCCACAAATCCCCGCTAAACTTGCAGGAATAGTAAAAATATCCTCTAGATACATCTGTAATGGGTCACTTGTGTTTTTCCCAATTTCAAACGCTGGGCTTGGAGCCACGGGCGTTATGATCGCATCAACTTCTTCAAAAGCGTTTTCAAAATCCTGCTTAATAAGGGTTCTGACTTTTTGAGCTTTTCGATAAAAAGCATCATAATACCCAGCTGAAAGAGCATAAGTCCCAATTAAAATTCGTCGTTTTACCTCATCTCCAAGCCCCTGTGTTCGCGTATTTTCATAAATCGATTCCAGATCGTTTGACTCCTCTGGTACACTGCAAAACCGAATTCCGTCATACCGAGACATATTAGCTGAAATTTCAGAAGGGGCGACAATATAATAAGTCGGTACGGCATACTTGGTATGAGGGAGCGAGATATCGATTATTTCCGCCCCAAGATCTTCCAAAATGACTTTCGTCGCATTAAAAGTATTGAGTACTTCTGGGTCAATACCGTCGATGATATATTCTTTTGGGATACCGATTTTTAGTCCTGAAATATCCTTCTTAAGATGTGATAAGTAGTCAGGAACTTCAATGGGGCAAGTAGTAGAATCTTTTTCATCAACGCCTGCGATCACTTGTAAAATGAGCGCACAATCTTCAGCAGTCTTTGCCATTGGACCAATCGTATCAAGGCTTGAAGCCATCGGAAGTGTTCCCCAACGAGAGACTCGTCCATAAGACACCTTGAGCCCAGTGATACCACAGAAATGTCCGGGTTGTCGAATAGAACCTCCGGTATCAGTTCCTATTGTTCCCGCACTAAAATCTGCAGCGATACTTGCGGCTGGTCCGCCAGAACTTCCCCCTGATACCTTAGTCAAGTCGTGTGGATTTTTGGTGACACCGAAGGCAGAATTTTCTGTTGATCCCCCCATGGTGAATTCATCAGTATTGGTTTTTCCGAGTAAAACAACACCTGCGTCTTTGAGTTTTTGCCAAACGGTTGCGTCAAAAGGGGATGTATAATTTTCTAAAATTTTTGAACTGGCAGTTGTTCGGACTTCTTTTGTTGAGACGACATCCTTGAGGTTCATAGGGATCCCATCGAGAGGGGAAAGTGGTTTTCCTAATTTTCGACGAGAATCAGACGCATCGGACATTTCTCGAGCTAGATCAAAGGTTGTGGTTACGAAAGCATTGATTTCGCCATCTTTAGCTTCAATATTTTTGATAAACGCCTCGGTAATTTCACGAGAAGTAAGAGATCCGTCGGTAAGAGCGTTTGAGAGTTGTGTGAGTGTGAGAGAGGTGATGTTTTTCATAAGAATTTAAGAGTTTATAGTCTATTGTTTTTTTTGTCTTACATAATTTTGGGAATCTTAATAGAATGATTTTCAATAGGATGTGGTGCACAATCCAGAAGGGCATCTTCTTGTCCATCAACGATGATTTCATCTGGACGAGTGACATTACTTAGTCCTGTAACCTGCGATGTTTCTTCTATATTGTCGGTATCGACTTCTTGTAATTGACCAAAAAAATCAAGAATAGAACTGAGTTGTCCTGTAAATTTTTTGAGTTCAGCTTCATTGAGCTTGAGTTTAGCGAGTTTGGCAATGTGTTTGACTTCGTCTTGAGTGAGCATGGTATGAGTTTAAAATCTTCAAGATTATAATGATAAAAAGTCAAAAGAAAACTTGATCTTTTTGGTGTAGCGTGTTATTTTTATAAATATGAAAAAAGAGAGAACAAACCCCTTACCATTAGAGAAGATAGCACGATTAGGCCTTTTATCTGGAAATACTATCAAAACGATTGATGGTCGAGAGATTACTATATTAGATCTAGAAATTACAGATGAAATAGGGATTAAGGAATCTGTCGCTTGGTTTGAGAAAAACTTCGGAAAAATTAGTAAGCCTCAGAACCGTGAGCGGTTTATTTCACGGATGAAGGAATCAATTCCTTTTTTTCAGCAAGTGTTAGGGGTAGAATTGCCAAAAGAATTAACGGATTTCGTACAAACAAAAGTTAGCTCTGAATATGGGTTTCGTTATTTTTTTGAATATTTGAGGGGAAAACATGGAAAAAAGATGCAAGCTCATATGCTCGCCTTACTGAAGGTTGCTTATACAATAAACTACACAAAAAAAGGTCGAGTGAAAAAAGTCTTCGATAATCTAGATGAAAGGAAGAGTTTATTTTATGGTAAATTTGAATCTGTGATTCAGGTAAAAAAACATGGAAGATATAAACAGAAGAAAAATGAGTTCATCGATATTCCGAATAGAGGTAATGTTCCAGTGGTCAGCTGGACACCAGATGCTAAGGAATACTTTCGATCTATTGGGAAACTTTTAAGAAAATCAGGGGTTAAGGTGAAAGATAATGGGGAGGATGAAAATACGCTAACGGATATTTTGAGAGGAAGAATTTTGGTCAGAGATGCAGGAGATGTGAAAGTCGTAGCGGATTATTTAGTTGATTATTTTTCAAATGAAGGGGCTAAGATCAAAACAAGCTCAAAAAATACAAGTGGAGATTCCGACCGAAAAGATAAAGAAATTAAAATTATACTAAAAGTTGGAGCAACACCTGTAGAAATACAGGTAATGACAGAATCTGATTACTATATTATGGAATCAGGAGAAAAACATCACTTAGTTTACGAAAACCTTATTCAGTGGTTTCAGGTTTATTCAAGATTATATGGAGAGGTTCCAGAATCACTGGTTCGTGAGCGAGTAGCATCACTTTCACGGAATTCAGAAGTCTTAAATAGTAAAGTAATACTTGATAAAAACGGTGACTTTGAAGAATTAGGAAAATATTCAGAGTCTGAATTGCTACGACGGATTTGGGATTATTTTCAACGCTTTGGTTTTAAAGAAAAGAATAAGGAAGGTAAGTCTGTTTTTTATTCGTATGAGCGATTACTAGATCTACGAAAAAAGAATATTATGAAAAACGAGGAATATAGAACAGAAGTGCTTTTTAAAAAACTTAATAAGTTATTATCTAAACAGTTTGAAAAACATGGTTTGAGTCCTGATGATTATGATCCAAATACATGGTTAAGAACACTAGATGACATTCCTGATCTGGGTGATATTGGAGGAGATATGTATGTGTTATTTAAAAATTTAAAAGGTGTGTCACCGAAGATTATCGAAGGGTTTGCTAAACACTTTTCTGATAAAACTCGAAAAACTTTAGATAAAGTAAAACGACAAGTATAGTTGATCTTGATGAAAATAATTCTTTCCCCTGCAAAAACCTTTAAACCCGAAAAGTTTCCTGATTTTTCAGAATACTCCGTACCTGAATTTGAGGTAGAACGGAATGCGTTAGTAGATGCCATGCAAATGCAATCACCTTCAGACTTACGTGAAACGATGAAAGTTTCGGAAAAGATCGCGGATCTTAATGTGGGACGATACCAAAATTTCCCCAAAAAACTCACACTGGACAATGCTCGTCAGGCGATTTTGTCTTTTTATGGTGATGCGTATCGAGGGTTAGATGCGGGGAGTCTGGATACGGAGGGATTACATTTTTTAAATGATCATCTTCGGATATTGTCGGGATTGTATGGTTTGCTTCGTCCGCTGGATTTGATTGCCCCGTATCGTTTGGAAATGGGTACGCGGATGGATTTTGGTGACACAAAGAGTTTGTACGAGTTTTGGGGTGATAAAATCACTAATCATCTTAAAAAAGAATTGAATGGTAAGCCGTTGATCAATTTAGCCTCGAAAGAGTATTTTTCCGCGATCGATTTTAGTCAGTTGGAATCGCCAGTGATTACCCCGATTTTCAAGCAGTTCAAAAAAGGAAAATACAAGACAATTGCGATTCTTGCTAAGCGAGCTCGTGGACAAATGGTTCGGTACGTGGTGGATCATCGTATTGAGGATCCAGAGTTACTTAAACAATTCGATACGGATGGGTATCGATTTAGTGTTGGGGATTCTAACGAGAGTGATTGGGTGTTTTTGAGGGATTAACTAAAAATTACTGATGACACCGTTTGTCCTGTTCTGTTTGTAAGAATTGGTAAATTTTGTTTTGCAAGGGCTCTGTTTACGGCATCATATTGCTTATCAGTTTTAATTTCGGACTTCATGAGTTTTCCAAAATTTATAGTAATTTCTTTTCCGTTCTCATTCGTCAGGGGAATATTGAAATCATCAGCTATATCATGTATGAATTGTTGACTATCTAACTTCATTTTTAACATTTATTAAATTCACTGGGATTTTAGTTATCTATTTACAAATATTAATAAATATGTTGCATTTTTGCGGTCTTGGGGTGAATGATTATTTGCACTTATGAGTGTTTTGTATTTTTCTTGAAACTTGAAACTGGAAACTTTAAACTAACGCCCCATGCTCAAATCTCTCACGATTCAGAATTATGTCCTTATTGACCACATGGAATTAGATTTTTCCAAGGGTTTTTCGGTGATTACAGGGGAGACAGGAGCGGGGAAATCGATATTACTCGGGGCGTTGGGATTGATACTTGGTGATCGAGCGGATATGTCGGCGATTGGTGATAAGGATAAAAAATGTTTTGTAGAAGGAGTTTTTGAGGTTGACACCAAAAAATTGAACAATTTTTTTACTCAGTATGACATTCCTCCAGAGTCAGAAATTATCATCCGTCGGATTTTGCTACCTGGGGGGAAAAGTCGAGCTTTTATTAATGAAATACCCGTAAAGTTGGAAGTGTTAAAGTCATTGAGTGGCTATTTGGTGGACATTCATTCTCAGCACCAAAATCAGATTTTAAAGGACTCACAGTTTCAACTGGGGGTTGTTGATATTTTTGCGGACAATGAGACGTTGCGATCAGCTTATCAAGCTGGTTTTGAAGTCTATAAAAAAACAAAAAAAGAATATAAAGCGTTAATCGAAAAAAGTGAGTTAGAAAAAAATAACCTAGACTTTTATCAGCATCAATTGCAAAAGTTTGAGGTTTTAGACCTAGAGAATTTGGCCGTTGAGGCTCTCGATTCTGAATTAGAAATTATGCAGAATAGCGAACAAATTCAACAAAACTTATCCGCTATAAATCAATGGCTCAATGGTGGGGATCAGTCTGTTATTGTCCAATTAAATCTTATACTGAGCCATCTTCAAACACTTCAAAAATTCCTCCCCCAATCTGAAAAACTGGGAGAACGAATGGAATCGGTTTTGATCGAGGTTGATGATCTTAGTGGAGAATTTGAAAATCTGTCTCAGCAAGTAACGGTTGATCCATCACGTTTAGCGCAATTACAATCACAAATGTCGACATTGTACCAATTATTTGAGACTTTTCGCGTCCAGAAAGTTTCGGAACTTTTACAAAAACAGTCGGAATTAGCGGATAAAGTTTCGGCAATTGAACGATTTGATGAACGGATTGATGAAATGAAACGAAAGCTTGATCAGCAGGAATCTGATTTAAAAAAACAAGCTGAACAGCTTACCAAAAGTCGAAAAAAGGTTTTTGAGTGTCTTGAGGTGAATATTTGTGATATATTGAAGTCTATGGGGATGCCACATGCTCAGCTAAAAATTGAACACAAATATTATTCAGAATTAAAGAGCTGTGGATATGACCAAATCTTCTTTTTATTTTCCGCCAATCTAGGTCAAAACCTGCAGGATATTTCACGGTCGGCCTCAGGTGGAGAGATCTCACGGATTATGTTTGCCTTAAAATCACTACTTTCGAGTTTAAACGGTTTGCCAACAATTATTTTTGATGAGATTGATACGGGGATTTCTGGGAATATTGCGGAAACAATGGGTATTCTGATGAAGAAAATGGGATTATCACGACAGGTGTTAACGATCACGCATCTTCCTCAGATTGCGGCCAAGGGAGATCACCATTTACAAGTGATAAAAGATCACTTACTTGGGCGAACAACGACGTCTATTGTTGTTCTTTCTCGTCAAGAACGAATTCATGAAATTGCCAGTATGTTGAGTGGGAAAGAGGTTGGCGTTACGGCCTTAGGACAGGCGGAACAGCTTATGACCGATAGCTGACAATAGGGTAACTCGAAAAAAGGTTTGACTTGTTTGGTGTTCTTTATAGAATCGGTCGGCTTATTATACAAAACTAATATCATGGCAAAAGACGCTAAAACAACGACAAAACATCCTGAAAATCATCCTGTTATCTTTCGAGATGCGAATGCCAAGACGGATTTTATCATGTTTTCAACGATGACTTCAGATGAGGTTGAAAAAGTTAATGGAGTAGATCACTACGTAATTCGTATAGATATTTCAAGTGCTTCTCATCCATTCTATACTGGAAAACAAAATCTTATCGATACGTCTGGACGAGTAGATAAATTCCGAGCAAAAATGGAAAAAGCAGCGGCAGCTCAGGCTAAAAAGTAATTATATCAGCTAGATCAAATTAAAATGCGCGAAAACGTGCATTTTTTTATATTTAACAGTGTTTTGTTATTCTTATTTTTTGATTGAAGTTTTTTGATAAATTAAATAATATTGGTTATGAAATAAACTAATCATACAAAACACATGTCAAAAAATACGAGCATTCTAAGTTCTGATAATTGGGGAACGTTACTAAAAACGGCTTTCACGGCCTTTCCGAAAATATGGTGGCGAATTGTTACGATCAATATACTGGCTGTTTTAATGATTCTTTTAGGTTTTGCGATTACGGCGGGAATCGGCATTTTACTTCTAGGAGGAATGTCAGCAGTGGAAAGTGCTTATATTAATTTTATATCAACAATGAATTTAACTATTCCTCAATGGTGGATTTTTGGAGGATTGCTTTTTTTCTGGATTAACTGGGCGATTGTTTTCGCTATTACAGCTAAAATTGCCAACATCTTAGTGATCAAAGATTATGTAAGAAAACAAACAACAAATCCTTTTGTGCTTTATTTTCAAACGGCATGGTCTTTCTTTTGGCGATATGTAGGGCTTGGGTTTCGAGCTTTTTGGTATATTTACTGGCCAATTCTGGTGTTATTTATTGTGGCGCCTATATTTTTCATGTTTGTAAAAATGGTATCAGCAGAATCGTTACCTACTATGCCAACGGCAACGAATGTAGTTTCGGAATCGATTGCTTCTGAAGAGGTTGAAGATACTAAATCTATGCCTATAGAGGTAGAAGAAACACAAAAAGACGTCGATAAATTGGAAACTGTTGATGAAGAAATACCGTTTGATATGATGAATGATGAGGAGGATTATAATGAGGATTATTACAATACGGAATCAGAATACAACTCTCCACTTATAGCAGGAATACAAGATAATATGGCTAGTATTTTAGTAGGGATTGGAACATTCTTCCTATTTTTGATTTTCATTATTTGGCGGTCAGTATACATGGCTTTTACTTCTACGCATTTGATAGAACACGATCAATCAGCTAAAGAGGCTTTTGATGCTTCTATCAAGCTGGTAAAAGGAAATTGGTGGGCTGTGTTTTTGAGTCTTTCTGGTTTTTTCCTTGTGGTTTCCTTTTTACCGGGGATGGCTTTTGGGATGCTTTCGCTGCTTTTTCCGATGATGGGGATACCAATGTGGATCAGTGATGTATTGACGAATCTTTATTCATGGATTGTTGTCGCTCCTGTTGGAACGGCCTTTATTTACTTTTTGATGCTTCACCTTATGGCGCAAAAAAAGGTCAGCTAAATATTTGATTTCCGTTTATTTATGCGTATAAACTATTTGAAAAATTGTTAATTGAACTAATACTATGTCAAAAAAACCAGTACCAAAGAAGAAACAAGCCGTTTCCTCAACGCGTTCTCGAAATAGTAAATATGTTTTTGAAAAGCGACGAAAGCTTGCTAATGGTCTAGCTCTTGGAAAATGTGATAACTGTGGTGAAATGAAACGAGCGCATTTTGCATGTGAAGCCTGTGGGATGTACAACGGAAAGCAGATTTTAAACGTTGAAAAAGGTCCAAAAGGAAATGTGACAGAAATTGAGGCGTAAAGGGTGTTTAATCTTGCAGAAGTTTAAACTTAAAACCTAGAACTTCTCTCAAATAAAATGGATAATAAAAAACAACGACGTGATAGCCGAGTACTAGCACTGGAAACTATTTTTGCGTTCCTTGCTCGAGATGAAAAGGTTACGCTGACAAAAACTTTCGTTCATGTATTAAAAGATATTGCTGAAAAAAAATCAGATAGGTTTGCCAAAGAAATTTTAACAGCAGCGACTAAAAATCTTGCCAAGATAAAACTGTTAATTAAAGCTTTTGCTCCAGAATATGCTTACGAAAAGATTGCGCCGATCAATCGTGCGATTTTAATATTGGGGATTGCGGAAATGAAGTTTCTTGATACGCCACCTGTTGTCGTGATTAATGAATATATTGAACTGGCAAAGGATTTTGGAGAGGACAAATCGGGAGGTTTCATCAATGGTGTTTTGGATAATTATCGGAAGAGTCTTGGGTTGGATAGGGAAAAGAATAATTAACAATAACCAATTGACAGTAAACAATTAGCCGTAAATCGTTATTCATAAGTTCTTGAATATTTTTATTATTTTTGTAATTGATTAGTTATTGTTTATTGCCAAGAGGGATAAAAAAAATTAAACTTCTAATTGATGGAAACTTTTGAAGAATTATTTAATAAAATTGGGATTGAACTAAAGGTGTTTTACGAGCATCATGAGATTTTTAAAGAAGCCTTTACGCATCGGTCGGCCGTCAATGAAAAGACAAAACTCAAATCGCATAATGAGCGAATGGAATTTCTTGGTGATGCGGTTCTTGAGTTGTCGGCGACAGATTTTCTCTTTAAACATTTTCCAGAACGTCCGGAAGGGGAGTTGACGAGTCTTCGTTCAGCTCTAGTAAAAAAGGAAAACTTAGCCAAGGTAGCACGAAAATTAGAGATCGGAACACTTCTTCGAATGTCAAAGGGAGAAGCTCGGTCAGGTGGTCGAAATAAAGATTATCTTTTAGCGAACTTAATTGAGGCTTTCATTGGAGCTCTTTATATTTCTGCAGGGTATGAGGTAGCGGATAAATTTATTCAACAGTTTGTTCTGGATGAAATTGACCATATTTTGAAAGATAACCTGCATATTGATGCTAAATCACAATTTCAAGAGTTTACTCAAGGGCACTTTGGGATTACTCCTCGATATGAAGTGATTTCAGATGAGGGAAAAGATCACGAAAAAGTTTTTGAGTTAGGGGCTTTTTTGAACCAAACTGAAGTAGGAAGGGGAAAGGGTCATTCTAAGAAACAGGCACAAGTTGAAGCAGCGTCTGATGCTCTTAAAAATCAAAAAAAATGGGAATCAGAATTTCCACCAAAGGGAACGACCTAAAGGTTTGTTAATGCATGTTTTATGATGAATGACCGAACTAATACACAGGAAACAAAAGCTTTTCTACACTTTGCATATCATGTTTTATCTGGACAAGAGGGGGCATTTTTTATTTTTGATAGACCTGAAATCGAAAAGCCCTCTACGTGGGCATTGGGATATGGGAGGAAAAAGTATATAGAATTTGATGCTCCTTTATTTCCTAAATTTTGCGTTTCTAATTTTTTAGGTGATATCAATCATGCCTATGTTTTTGAAAAAACAGTCACTTCTTTTGATAAAACTTTTAAACCGCAGGAATCTTTGTCTTTTGTATTGGAGCGTTTTGAAAAGGCGGATAAATTGCTATTATCCTATGATTTATCTCACTACGCTTCAGAAACAGAACAGTCTTTTGTGAAAAAAGTAAAAAATATTCAGCAATTTGAATTTGATGGAAATGCCTGGGTGGTAAATATGACACAGAATATAGTAGGGGATTTAGGGGAAAAAGGAAAGGTGAAGGCGAAAGAGGATAAGATTCTGCTTTTGCTTTCCTCCTTTTATAAATTTTTAAAATCAGGATCGTCCGTTTGTGGTGGTGTGGTTATTACAGATGAACAATTATTTTGTTCATTTTCTCCTGAAGTATTCTTAAAACAAGATGGGGATGTCATTTCGACTTTTCCGATCAAAGGAACGGGAAGAAGAGAAGATTTAGAAAATTCAGAAAAAGAAGTATCAGAGCTACATATGATTACCGATCTTTTGCGAAATGATTTTGGGCAGATTTGTGAATCGGTGGAGGTGAAGAGGGAACGGTATCTCACGAAAGAAAAAGATTTTTATCACGCACAGTCTGAGGTAAGAGGGGTTTTGAAAAAGTATCGAAGGAGTTCCAATATTTTAACCTGGGCACATTTTCAAAGGTTATTACCAGCTGGTTCTGTCTCGGGTGCTCCGAAGAAAAAGGTCGTGGAAAAAATACTGGAACTCGAAAATTTTGATCGACGATTTTATACGGGAACTTATGGCGTTCAGTTTTCTCCTGAGAAATCAATTTACAATGTCCTGATTCGAACCCTTTTCTTAGGAAAAAAACACTGGTATTTTCCTGTTGGAGCGGGGATTACGGTTGAGTCAGATCCAGAATTAGAATTTGCGGAAACTTTTGATAAGGCAAAGGTGTTTGAAAGATTTTGTGTGGTGTGATCATTTTTGTAGACTAAGTATATGAAACTCGCACTTATCATATTCCTCGTTTCACTCGACCAGTTTACTAAGATTCAAGTTCGAACCTTATCGGACCCGATAGTGATTACGGATTTTTTCCGTTTTCATTTTGTCGAAAATGAAGGAATTGCCTTTTCTCTACCTGTTGGACAATGGGTTGTTATTCCCATAACGATTGTAGTTTTGGGATGGCTTGGGTGGGAGTTGTGGCAAAGTTCTAAGTTTGAAGTTTTAAATTCTAAGAATAACAAAAGGCTAAAGACTAATGACTATGGACTATGGACGCACTATGCTTATATCTTTCTCTTTGCTGGGGCTTTGGGGAATTTGA
This sequence comes from uncultured Candidatus Peribacteria bacterium, assembly GCA_964468965.1. Lineage (GTDB taxonomy): Bacteria > Patescibacteriota > Gracilibacteria > UBA4473 > UBA4473 > JALWQU01. The sequence continues at coordinate 27,462 of CAYXXA010000003.1, read as the reverse complement.
TTGATCGGGTGTTTTTTGGAAAAGTAACGGATTTTCTTTCGTTTTGGAACTTTGCGATCTTTAATTTAGCTGACGTCTGGATCAATATTGGTATACTTTGTTTTGTAATTGGGATTTTCGATGAGGTTCTTCGAAAAAAGGATACCTAATTAATCCCCTCACCTTACGGTAGCGTTCATTCAAATCAAAGGGAGCGAAGAGGGATTTATTTACTTCTTCTCCCAAGTACGGAAAACTTCTGGATACTCGGCAAAGTTTTCGAGGAAAGCTTTATGTTGTTTCGTATGAAATTGAGACTTGAATATATCAATGAGATTGAGCTTAAATGGATTTAAATCAATTTTACTGAGCCTTTTTTTTCGATGAATGGCGTACATAGACATTTTTGGAGGATTTTCCATTTCTTCTAAAATAAAGGTAGCCACTCGTCCAACTTCACGGTGATCCCAATGCTGGTCAAGATATTGGTTGGGTACAAATATTTCTTTTGGCTTATATTTTGTGATAATTTCTTTCATAGCAGATCGTAAATTTAGCCAGGTATAGTTTTTATTAGCTTGGTAAGCGGTTTTATTGGTCTGGTACTGTCCCGTGAATCGTGAAGTTGTTACGTTATAGTCATCAAGAAGGGCAAGATAACCATCAGGATAGTCAAGAAAAAGAAGATCACTATTTTTTAATCCCAATGATTTAGCTGCGCTTCGAGCTTCTTGAATACGGACTTCACCATATTGCTTTGAAACTTCGGGATAGTCCTGATCTTTAGCATCTCCATTAGTAACATAGATAATTTTTACGGATTCCCCTTTTTCAATTCTATCTCGAATAGTCATAGCACAACAAAGAATCTCATCATCAGGATGTGGTGCAAAAATAAGTGTTGTTGGTTTTTCGTTCTTTTGTGCTTGTTTTTTTATCCGATCGTACAGTAGTTTTTTTTTGAAAGTTTTTAGGGCTTTACTATTGGGGTTCGAAATTACACGAGTTTGATGTTGGGGGACTTGAAGTGAGGAACGACTAACTTTTGAAGAATCGGTTTGAATGATATTTGTCCAGAGAAGAGCCGAAACAAATAAATTTTCCATCGACCATGAGTTTAAAGACTTTAGATTGAATTTCCAGTATTTTTATCTGAAATATTTTGTTTTCTTTGTTGTATTATGAATAATTAAATCACTTATTTAATTAAAACACTTTATTATTATGAAAAAAATTATTAGTTTGTCTTTGCTCGTTTTGGTTTCTGGATTTTTGGTTACTGGATGTGAGAAACCTATGAATAATACGACTAACCCAAAGAAAATGTCTGAAAACACAGAAAAGATCGTTACCCTTAAAACAAATCATGGGGATATTAAAATTCAACTTTATATGGATAAAACACCCAAAACTGCTAAAAATTTCTACGAATTAGCAAAAACAGGAAAATATGATGGAACGATTTTTCATCGAGTGATTCCTGGATTTATGATACAAGGGGGTGATTATGAAAACTTTGATGGAACGGGGGGGCAGAGTATTTATGGAGAAGAATTTGAAGATGAAATTGCCGAAGGATTATCTAATATTCGAGGAGCCGTTGCTATGGCAAATCGAGGACCTAATACCAATGGATCACAGTTCTTTATTGTTCAGAAAGATTCTCAATTTTTAGATGGAAATTACTCTGTTTTCGGAAAAGTTTTGGAAGGAATGGATGTGGTTGATGAAATTGCTAGTGTAAAAACAGGAGCACAGGATCGACCCGTTGAGAAGGTTGAAATTTTGAAAGCCGTCGTACAATAGGGGAGAAGGGGTAAGTGAGCTACAAACACAGGGGCGAATAATTATTCGCTCTTTTTTTTGAGTATGGTAATTTTATACTCATTTCACAAGACCATTTGCTATTCAATTAAATTATCCTTCTTTGCAAATTGCAGTATTTCTTGAGCAATTTTGTAGTCATCAAATGGAATTTTTTGATTTCCGATGGTCTGAATGGTTTCGTGTCCACGTCCAGCGATGAGTACGCAATCATTTTCTTCTGCCGTATAAATAGCGTATCGAATAGCTTCATATCGATCTTCAATTTCAAAGAAGTGGTCGCCTTCAATTCGATCGATGCCATCTTTAATATGACGTGCGATAACCTTTGGGTCGTCATCATTTGGATCGTCGGTCGTTAGGACAATTTCATCCGCGAGGGTGCTCATTATCGCTCCACATTCTTTGAGATTTTCAGCGGTTCGTGAGCCTGTTCCCCCAAAGACAATGATAATTTTTCCCGTTGTCATGCCTCTCAGTGTTTCAAGAACGGCTGATAAAGCGCTTGGTTTATAGGAAAAATCAATAATAACCGAAAAAGGCTGCCCCTCATTGACGGGGGTAAGTCGACCAGGAATACCAGGAAAAGACTCCATAAGTTTTTGAATTCCTTTGATCGGAATACCATTGGCAGAAACAGCAGCTACGGCACATAAAAGGTTTTCGACATTATGTTCGCCTAATAGTGATGTTTTAATTTCAACTGAGTAATTTGGTAATTTTAGGTTAAACTTTGTTTTTTTAGTGCCCAGCTGAAGGTTGCTCGCCATGGCGTCAGCTGATTTCTTCAGTCCATAAGTCCATTTTAGATCACATGGAAAATCCTCAAAAATCTCATAGTTTTCGTCATCTCGGTTGAGGACAGAAATTTTGGGAACATTTGGTTTTCGATAAGAAAGGTTGAGCCCTTCAAATAGCTTTGTTTTTACCCGAACGTACTCAGCAAAGTTTTTATGATAATCCAAATGTTCATTATCTGAAATATTAGTTAATACGGCGGTATCAATGGTAACGCCCCAAAGACGACTCTGATCAATAGCATGACTAGAAACTTCAATCACACAGAATTCACATTTATCACTTACCATTTTTCGCAAAAGCTTTTGGGTTTGCCATGGACGAAGAGTTGTCCGAAGGGTATCGTTAAAAAATTCTTTATCTCCGATTTTGAAATTTATACCAGAAATAGCACCACACTTAGCTCCTGAATTTTGAATTAAGTAGTGGATGAGATTAACGGTTGTTGATTTTCCAGAGGTTCCAGTAACAGCAATGATTTTTAACTTATGGGAAGGAAACCCAAAACGAATAGCCGCAACAATAGCGTTTACTTTGTGATAAAGTAAACGCAAAGGGTGTCTTTCTGGGAATTGTTCTCTAAGGAAGTTTAACATTCTGTTTCATTCTACAAAAATGAAGACAAAAGACAAAAAAGTTATGTTGATTTATCTTTCTGCGTTAAGATTTTGCTACTAAAATATATAAAAATATGATTGTTTACCCACAGATATTAGGAAAATTTCTTGAATTCACTATCGGGAAAAAGAGAATGAGACTATTATGTAGCCTCCCACCTTTTTATAAGTTTATAAAATTGTTTTTTATAATTTTATCCCTAATAGCATTTCCGATAGCTTTGTACGGTGTAATAGATCAAATAAAAGATACTTATGGTCTTGGGGAAGGTATTGGGTATATAATGTTACCGTTATTTTTTGTTTTATTACCACTCCTTTTACTAATAGTGAATTTTATAATGTATATGATTAAACCTCTTAGGCGTTACTTGAATAAAGTTCACGAACAAAATGGGTTGCCTTCCTTTTTAGAGTCAAATAAGCAGTTGATAAGAGTGCAAAAAGCAATGCTATCGATTTTAATAATTACTATTTTATCTATTTATTTAAATATAAGAGGCTTTTCTGAGCAGAAAATAGGACTGCTCACCATTGTTTTAACATTAATCTCAGCCTTCTTTCTCATCAACAGTCTCACAAAAAAAAGACTAAACTACCGAATGATATTCAAAGGTTTACTTCTTGTTGTATTGGTACTTGCTACATTCTTCTGTCTTCTTTTTATTATACTAACTACGGGGATCAATGTTTACGAATATTTAGGGGGATACGAAAAAAACATGACAATATTGCCAACGTTCCTATCATTGCTAAGTTTTGTTCTTACTTTATGGGCAACTAGTTTTATTGCTAAGTGGTGGTATAAAATAATGAAATTTAAAATATGAATATCCATTTTATTGGTATCGGTGGGATTGGGATTTCTGGTTTGGCACAGCTTTGTTTGACGAGAGGTGATTCGATTTCTGGTTCAAATCAAGGTTCAAATCCTATTTTTGAAATGCTTAAAAATTTGGGTATTTTAAAGCTTTATGCCTTTCATGATGCCAAAAATATCCCCGATAATACAGATTTAGTGGTCTACACAGAGGCGATTCCTGAGGACAATGTAGAATTGCAGTACGCGAAGGGAAAAAAACTTCCTTTGAAAAGTTACTTTGAGTATCTAGGTGAAATATCGAGTGATTATCGGACGATCGCTGTGGCGGGAACACATGGAAAAACAACCACTACAGGACTTATCGCCTGTGGGTTTATGGCGGCTGATTTTGATAGCACGATTTTGGTTGGTTCGACGTTACCTGAATTTGAGGGAAGAAATTTTAAAATTATCAATCCTGAAACTTTTTCAGCAGATAAAACGCAAAAACCTTGGCTTTTAGTTGAAGCGTGTGAATATCGTGAAAATTTCCAGTTTCTTGAGCCAGAAATTTTAATTTTTACCAATGTTGAGTTTGATCATGTGGATTATTTCAAGGATAAAGAACACTATTTTCAAGCCTTTGAAAATCTAGGGAATAAAGCCAAAACCATTATTTACCATCAAGAAGACGATGTATCGGCTTCTATTGCCAAAAGAACTTCCGCAGAACTTTTTCCTATTCCCGTCCAAAGTCCAAATTCCGTTGAGAGTTTGCTTCGTATTTTTGGAAATGCTAATGTCCAAAATGCAACTTTGGCTTTAGGCTTGGCGGCTTATTTAAATATTAAAATGGAGGCATTTAAGCAGGGGTTAGGGCATTTCAAAGGAGCAGGAAGACGACAAGAGCTGATCGGAACTTTAAACGGAGTTCAAGTTTATGATGACTATGGGCATCACCCAACCGAGATACGAGTAACGATTGAGGCTTTTCGTCAAAAGTTTCCCAAGGCTAAAATTGGGCTTATCTTTGAACCACACCAATATTCTCGAACACGACAATTTTTTGATGAATTTGTATCGGCTGTTGAGCAAGCGGATTTTGTTGGATTGTACCCTATTTATGAAGCTCGTGATACGGATGAAGACAAAGCTTCGGTCTCGAATAAAGAGCTTGTTTCAGCGGTTTCGAGTGCGGTCGCCATTAAAACAAAGGAAGATGTTCTAGAGTTTCTAAAAAATCTTGAATCGGGTGATATTTTACTCTTTATGGGGGCAGGGAATATTTCAGGGTTTGCAAAGGAGTGCCTTGTGAGAAATTAAAGCCCCAAATCTCTTTTAACAAGGGGGTTTAAATTCCTTTTTTAAATGGCGGAAGGAGGGGGATTTGAACCCCCGAAGACATTACTGCCTTACACGCTTTCCAAGCGTGCGCGTTCGACCACTCTGCCATCCCTCCGTCTTGTTGAGTTTCGTTATATTCAAAGGAATTTCAAGGAAAACAGTATTAAAATTTAGGGACAAGTCGTTGGCATGCCTCATAATAATATCCCCTCAGGCTATCGCCAGCTCCCCTTAACCAAAGGGGAGCGTAATCGGAATGTTAATTAAACTGGAGCCCCCTCCATCAAAATCTCATTCAGCTCATCTTGGCTTTGGGCGTTGATGGTTTTGAGTGTTTTGAGGTTGTTTCGTGCTTTATCAAAGGCAATACCTTCTTCTTTGGCTTCAATCGCCACTTGTGCTCGGTAAGCATCGATTTCGGCGAAGTGATTTTTTAGCTTAGTGATATTTTCAATAAAGACGGAAGCCGAGAGAACGGGTTTAGAAGACATTTCTTCGGCCCGTCGGTTGCCTTCAATGGCTTTATCAGTGAGATCGGTTGAGAGTTTGTCAATGGTTTCGCCCATTGATTTCATCGCCGTCATTGAAGCGTCAATGGCTTTTTGTCCAGCGACTTCGATTACGGCTGAGGAAAGCAGGGTTTTGAAAATTGGTTTTGACGAGTTCATCGCCAGTGATAATTTTTGAGCGGAATCGAGTCGAATCAAAAGTCGTTTTTGTGCCATTTCCAAATTTCCAATCAATACCACCAAATTACTCTGGAAGTACTGAACACTTCGTAAAAACATGCTATATTTTATTTTCTCTTTCTCTTCAGTGGTTTCGGCTACGGTTTTCTCAAATTCCTCAATTTTTTGACTGAGGAAATTTTTATAAGCGATAATGTTACCGAGGTTTTTTTCAATTCCATCAAGAAAATGTTTTTGCATATCGATTGATATTCCAAGTGATTGGTAGGACTGATCAAATCCGTTGAAGATCATAGCTACTTTACCGTTGATGTCCTGCATGTTGAAGCTGGCGTCATCGATAGCGTCATCAATTTTTTCGGCGATAAAGCCCAAAAGAGGAATAGCCTTGAAAAACTTCATAACCACACCATCGTCATCGATGATATCGTCGTAAACCCCTTGCATTTTTTTATTCATCGCTTGGAGCTCATCGGACACACTGAGGATTGGGTCTTTAGAAATAATAGCAGAAGTTTCTTCGATAATTGAATCGATTGGAGCAGTGATTCGTTCACCAATAGATCGAAAATCACGAGCTTCCTTAAACGCCGTTTCGACAGCTGCCTGCTCTTCGGCGGTTAATTGAGGATCGTCTTTGGTTACTTTCTTTGTCATGGGGAGAGGATTAGGATTTAGAAATACTTTAAACTACTTTTAAAAAATTTTCCAGTTGAATTTGAGTAGCTTTAGTTATCTGTTGAAGGTTGAATAGTTTTTGTTCCAGTGGTCCAAGGAGGTGTTTGTCTGTTGTTTGGTGAATTGTTTTTTTTGTTTTAATAATTTGTTGTTTAGTATCAGACTGTATTTGTTGAAGTAACGATATCATTTGTTGTGCTGGAATTTTCACCTGTTGCCAGATGTACTTTTCGAACCGATCAAAATCGATCAAATTTTTTTCAAATTTCTGGTTAATATAGGTACGAAGTTTTTTTTGTTCGCTATTGATTTTCTCGATTGTTTGATAAAATGTACCAAAGTTTTTATCGACGTATTTTTCAAGATCAAAGATTTGTCCGTCCTGAAAGTTTTTTATTTTTTTGTGGGTATCGATTTCGATTTCTTTTAACTGTGTGAGATGCTTTTCAATTTGTTCGGTTTTGTTTTTCACATGTAGCTCTCGTCGCTCAAAAAAGAGGAGGTATGTTTTAATAAAAAAGGCATAAAGAAAGAAAAAGGCAAAAACAAAAAGAATGCCGATATAATAAAAAAGGATCAGCGAAATACTATAAGCCGTAACGATTAGGAAAAAATAAAGAGCGAGTTTTCCGCTATCTCCATCACGAATATCAATTTGGTCACTCACTTTTCCAAAGTCTTGAGCGGATTGAGATAGTACTTTTTTTCGTTTGTCTTTTATTTTCTGAGCGAGGCTAGAGGCTTGTCCTAGGTATTCATCGAAGAGCTCAGCGTGTTTAGTAAGAGCTGTTTTTATTTTTTGTGTCTCTTGATAATTGTGAACCTGATATCCCGTGATAAGATTTTCAGGTGTAAAAATAACATTATTTAAATAAATAAAAGCCCGTGTTCGCCAGAGTAAGCGAAGGGCAAGATAAATAAATATACCGATATAGCCGACCATAAGCATAATAAGAAAACCTACTTCTTGTCCAATGAGAGCTGCTATCCCAAGAAGAATCAGAAAGAGGTATTTGATCTTATCTAAGACTGTTAAAAAATCTTTCTGAATCGTCATAGAAAGTTCTTTCAGTGATATATAAGGATAAACAGAAAACCCTTTTTTTGTAATTTCATCTTTGATTTTTTTCGGAGGGAAAGCGTCTAGCTGATTCATCGAGGTTAATAATAAAGCCTCAAACTGAAAATAAAAGTAAAAAATAATTTAAAAAAAATTTGACAGGATGTCAATTCACATAATAATAGTGGTGTACAGCAATGATTTGTTAATTCAAATCGTTGTTTTTTTTAGAGCGAATAGCTCCTATTTATCTCATCCTCGTTTTACCACATGCAAACTCAACTTCAGGCCGCTATCAATCAGCTTTGTGCTGAAAAAAATCTCGACAAAGAAATCGTTATTGATGCGATAGAAAAGGCGATTGCCTTGGCCTACAAAAAAGACTTTGGATCGCTACGGCAAAATATAAAAGTGGTACTCGGAGATGATGTTTCTCAGATTCGGATTTACGAAGAGCGAGAAGTAGTTCAAAAGGTGGAGGATCATGATTTAGATATTCTTCTGAAGGACGCTAAGATTATTCGACCAGATGCCAAGATCGGTGATGTGGTTTTTATTCCTGTTGAATTAAGTGAGAATTTTGGACGGATTGCGGCTCAGGCGGCAAAACAGGTCATTGCCCAAAAGTTAAATGAGGCAGAGCGTCATATGCTTTTTGAGAAATTTAAAGATCGAGAAGGAGAACTTCTGACCGCTAAGGTGCAAAAGGTTGATCATCATGCGGTACTTATTGAAGTTGAAGGGGTCTCAACACTACTGGGACGACGACAACAGATTTTTGGGGAAAAGTACTTTACGGGACAACGATTAAAGGTTTTACTCGAATCGGTTGAGTTAACTTCACGAGGACCACAATTACGAATTACGCGATCAAGTGATGATTTTATCATTGCGCTTTTTGAGCAGGAAATTCCTGAGATGAAGGAGGGTCTTGTCTATGTGGCAAAAATTGCACGTGAAGCTGGAGTTCGATGTAAGATCGCAGTTGCCTCAGAAGATCCAGCAATCGATCCAGTTGGAGCTTTCGTGGGGCAGAAAGGTTCACGGATCAATACGGTTATGGAGGAAGTTGGGGATGAACGATTGGATATTATTCAATACTATGATGATCCGAAACGAATGCTTTTGGCGGCCCTTTCTCCAGCGAAAATTGCCAAAGTAGAATTTTATAAAGGAGATCGAGATGATGATCGAGTGAAAATTTTTGTCCGAGAAGAAGAGCGAGCGATCACGATTGGAAAAAAAGGACAAAATGTTCGATTGGCTGGAAATTTGATCGATATGCAGGTGGATGTCATTACCTATGATGGTCCGATGGAAGAAGAAGACGCACTTAAAAAGCCAGAAGTTAAGGCGAAGCGAGAGGTTTCAGAGAAAACAACAATTGATGCATTGGCTGGTGTTGATGAAGCGGTTATTGCAACATTGACGGAGATTGGACTATCTCAGATTAAGCAATTTGAAGGGCTGAAAGCCGAAGAGCTTGTGGATCTTGGGATTACACTAGATGAAGCTAAATCAGTGATGAAAGCGGTTAATAAATATTTGAAAGGGTAGGTAGTCGGTCAATTAACAATGAACGGTTAGCAATAAATCAGAAAAAAAGGGCACTTCTAATAAGGGTGTCTTTTTGAATAACCAAAGGGAATCTTTGTCATTCTGAATCTGATGTCTCTAATTTTTAGTGGTGAAGAATCTCGCGAATCAGTTGATTGGTAAATTATCTAACTTTAGATTTTGAGACACAATAATACCAGTTTGCATTAGAAAAGAGATGGCAAGATGATAAGCTGGTTTGAATGAATTTTTACGATTTTAAAAGTAATGAGTTTTTTTACTTCGCATTTATTTCACCATCGATGACGTGAAATCTTACTTCCTATTGCTTATTTACAAAGATTTGTGTTGGAAGTCCAGGGAAGAGGTATCCAGAAATCCAATCAGCAGATCCATCCACATGAGGGGCTCCAGAGTGATCAGACCAGATGAAGTTTGCCCCACTTGCACGGACACTGCTGAGTGTTCCTTTGTGGAGGCTCTCATCACCTAAAATTTTAATTCCAAGAGATCGTTTATCTACATTTCCAGCATTCACGAGTGCTACTCGTAGGGAAAACTCAGCGGATTGATGTGCAGGAATATAGATTTCATTTTGAGCATCAAAACGCACCGTATTACTTCCAATCAGTGTAGTATTAAATTCTAAGCCATTGATTTCATGTCCATTAAGGGCACGTAAGAGTTTGAAGTCGTTGACTCCACCTCCCACAAAATTTAATCCATTAGGGTAAAGTGATAAGGTAAAACGACTTAGTGAAAATTCACGATTCCCATTATTTACAATTTTGAATCGGTATACGGGTTCGGGAACTCCTGTGGCAAAAAGAGGTGGTTGATCAGAAAGGGAAACAATACCGCCAGTGTTGCCACCACCAGCTTGAGTAACGAAAAATGGTTGAGCATCAAGGGTAATGACTTTTTGTGAGTTTGGGACTTCTCGTCCAGACCCAATTCCAACAACTTCAATATCATCGGTCTGTATATCAAGTTTAAACTTTGTATTTTGGCTTGTGTTTAGCGTTGAGCTGAGTTCAACTTCAATACCAAGATGAACCTTTGAATTTCGTGGAATTTGGATTTTGTTTTGAAGAATATTAAATTTTGCCACACCATTAACAAATCGCGTACTGGCAACGGTCGTATTATTATTATAATTTATAAGATTTACTCGGTTGACCCAACTATCGATCGAGTTTCCATAGACATTCCGAACATTTATCTTTCGGACAACCATATCGTCGTAAGTTGCTCCTAACTTAAAACCAAGAACGGTTGCTTTTTCTCCAGCCGATAGTGTCCGGCTAAAAATAGTTTGGGGCGTTCCTGCTAATACGGGATTTCCAGAGGTTTCTGGACGAGGATAGAGCGTGATGAACTTAGAGATACTTGGTCCATAAAGTTTAGCCGGCACTTTGATGGAGGTTGATTCTTTTGTGGCAGAGGCCGCTTCTATTCTTACGCGGAAACTTCCATTTAGTCGAGGTAGGTTATCTGGATCATTGGCTTTGATTCCAATTTCAATACTTCGAGATTTTCCACCAGCAAGACGGAAACTACTGAAATCAATAACGACTTTTCCATTACGTTCAAACGGAAACTCATGATGTCCAATCACCAGTGAAAAAAGTGAAGCATCGGAGATAATACCAGCATTGTCTATCAGTTGAAAAGCCATTTTATCTACACTAATAGCTGGTATAAATTGAGTTGTTCGATAGGGTTTTGGATTTTGAAAATTAAGTTCGAAAAGGGGGATCACCTGATCAGAAATTTTGGATATGGGTTTGTTGATAGGGATTGGACGCGATGAAATTTTAAGTGTTGGTTTTTGGTTACTGATAGTAACTGGTTTAAAATTTCGTGTTGGATAGACTTTACGATTTGATCGTATGTGTTTAGCAAAGTTACGTCTGTTTAAGACGGAAGGATTTCTGTAAATTTTGTATCGGTGATAGGTTTGTCCATGAGTCAATTGATTTGATTGAGCGGGTTTTATACGAGATTTTGATCGTAATTTCCGAATACGTTCAGCAATATTCGTCTTCTGTCTTATTTGAGGTTGAGACCAGTAATATTTCCTACTAGCATAAATTACTTCGTTATAAAACAATGGAGTTAATATAGCTATAGAAATGAAAACGGATATAATTTTCTGCATGGTTTATAGAGGGTTACCCCAAAAAGATACAACTTTGAGTTATTTTATGCAAATTTTGTGTGATTTTGAAGATATTTATGACTTTGGTAAACTCAATCGTATCACCTCCCAAAATCGGCTAAATGGAAGTCCTTTTATTCGACTAAATTCACCGGGAATAAAAAGGTCACCAAGGGCTCGATACTTTTCAATTCGATGCTTAAGGAGTTCAGGATAACACCTTCTGAGAGCATCCATACCACTTTCATCGTCTTCTCTTGAAAACGAACTGCCCCAGACGACGGTCTTTGGGGTTACGAAAAATTCTTTGACCATATCTGTCAGCATATCAACCGAAACATCGAACTCAATAATGAGATAGTTTTCTTTTAGTTTTTTATGAATATGATCATTTAAGTGAATAACGCTTCCGGTTGTATCGAGAACAAAGTTTTTACCTGCTGGAATAGTTATATCTTGTGTATATTTTTCTTCAAGTTTGAGGTATTCGGCCTCTCGTGATTTATATTTTTCCTCAAAGGGATACCCCATCCATTTTGAGGCGGCTTCCATACTCTCAAATCCAAGTTCTTTTTCAATATGAGGATCAACGGAAAAATGAGAAAATCCTTTTTCTTGTACTAAGGCTTTTGTCCAGTGACTTTTTCCAATATTAGACATACCAATGAAGGCGATGTGAAGTTCATTATTTTTTATTTTTTCATCGAACTGGGATTGAGTAAGGAGCATTAGATAAATTAAGTGTTATGAATTTAGTATCTGAGTTTTAAGTATTTAAATTTTCTTTTTTACGCTGAAGAAGGTCAGTATCTAGTCAGTAAATTAGCCAATAGTTTTATGGAGATAACTTTCGAGATGTTCAAGTGAAGGTTTCATTAAGTGCGCTTCTTTTTTAAGTTTTAGAACTTTTTGGAGGGCTTCTGGAATTGGTACCTTTGATTCAAGGATAGTTTCCACACTATCCAAAAATTTAGCGGGATCAGCCGTCGAAACGGTTACCATGCAGTATTCTTTCTTTTTAAATTTTTTGGCCCCAAGATAAGCGACAGCGGTGTGAGGACACATGATATAACCATAGTCGTGATAGACTTCGATAATCGCGTCAGCGGTTTCCTTATCATTGAAATAACAACCATCGACGATTTTACGAATGTTGGAAACCTTATTGTCAAAGAGGTGAGCGATTCGGTAATAATTATTAGGATGTCCGATGTCCATCGCATTGGACAAGGTATGGACAGACGGAACGGGTTTAAAGTGTCCGGTTTTAAGGTAATCGGTGAAGGGGTGATTGGCATTGTTGGCGGCCACAAACCGATAAATAGGGGCTCCCATTTTTTTTGCAAGTATTCCTCCAAAAAGATTTCCAAAATTTCCAGAAGGAACCGAGTATACAATTTTTTCAGGTTGATTTTTTTGAATCAGTAAGCTGGACCACATATAGTAAAAACTCTGAGGAATAACTCGTCCAACATTGATTGAGTTGGCGGACATAAGCTGAAATCGATCATTGAATTCACGATCAGCAAAAGCAGTTTTTACGAGTTGCTGGCAGTCGTCAAAGGTTCCTTCAACTTCAATCGCTTTTACGTTTCCGCCCATCGTGGTGAGTTGTTGTTCTTGGACATGCGAAACACCGCCCTTGGGATAGAGAATAAAAACATTGATACCAGAAAGTCCAAGAAACCCATTTCCAATAGCGCCACCAGTGTCACCAGAAGTAGCGACGAGAATATTCCTTTCGATCTTCTTCTGTGTCAAAAAGTAGCTGGTACACTGAGCCATAAATCGAGCGGCAAAGTCTTTAAAAGCCTGCGTCGGTCCATGAAAGAGTTCTAAAACGAGTTGATTATCTTCCAGTTGAAAAATAGGAACCGCAAAATCATAGGCATCATTACATATTTTTTGGAGATCTTTTTCAGGAATTTCATCTTCAATATATTTCTTCGCAATGGCAAAAGCAACTTGAGGAAATGTCATTTGTTTGAGCTCTTTTATTTCCGCTGGCGAAAATTTGGGGATTTCTTCGGGCATAAAAAGTCCGCCATCTTCCGCCATGCCACTAAGCAGTGCTTCTTCAAAACTAACGGTTAAATCACGATTTTTGGTAGAGTAAAATTTCATTATCTAAAATATAATATATTTTTTATCTTTGTCATATTTTTCATATCACAAAGAACCTTGTTTAACTTATTATTTCATGGTATAATCATGGGATATATCCACGCTAAAATGAAACTTCTCTACGCTTCTAATAGCTATTCCTTGGGAAAGGAAGGGCGATTTGTGTGGAAAGGTAATGATGTGCATCATAATTCGGCCTTTATTGTGGAAAAAGAGGCTAGTGAAACAGAAAAAGATGAAGCCCTCAAGAATGTAAAACTAGAATTAAAGAATTTAGGTGAAATGGTTAATAAATCAAAGGAGGTAAAAAAAATAAGTGATCTCCCTATTGATGTTCAGGTTGAAGCACTCTGTCGACTTTCTCGTAATGAAAATATACTGGATGACGATAAAAAAGATAACGAATCACTTACTGCTTACAGAGATCAAAACTCTCTTCTTGGATCCATGGTTAATATTGGGGCAGGTATGTACGATAAATTTATGGGAACTATTAGTGGAAATGCTGAAATTGGGGAAGTTGTTAATTCCTTTTCTGATGAAGCGCTCATGCGTTTTGTAACGGCAAATAAAGAGGCGGCTCTTGAACTCTTTTCAGATGTTCGGAAAGAAGTTGGTCAAGACTCGACTCTTGAGTATGAAATAAAATTTTATGGTAATAAAACCTTAGAAAAAAATGTTGATTTTTTTGACTTATTACCTAAGGAGTATCGGATTATCATGTTAGATGAAATTCATAATACCTATGCAGTTCGAACGCCAACGGGATATAGAGCCTTTCATCGGGGACTGATGAGCCTAAATGATGTTTCAGATCCTTCCCTAAAAGTGGGCGAACCTATTAAAATGAAAAGTCAGTCAAAAGTTAGAATCTATCGATCAATTGAAGATATTCCTAACCATAATACCATAAAAGAGAATTACGAAGCTTCAAAACTAGCGGAGCAGGCTTCACATAATCCTAAAAACCAAGAAAAAGAACGAAATATGCAGGTGAATAGACACTTTACACTAAACTTTCGTTCTTTGTTGGATCGTTTTAAAGTTAAGTTATCGGAAGTTTCTCCAGGATTAAAGCAAGACTTAGAACAGGATATTGAGGACTTAGAAAAATTGTTAAAAAATATGAATAATTCGAAAGAGGCTGTTGATCGTCCTGAAGTATTTGCAGAGTACTTCATGAATAAGATCCAGTCTGATGTTAATATAATTGTTAAAAAAATTATGGTTTCTGACGATTCAGGGAAAGTAAAAAAAGAACTTTCCCTCCTTATGAAGTCTAATTTTGAAAGCGTGAAAAAAGCGAATCAATCGTTGCTGAATGTTAATCGTCGGTCGTTATTGAGATTACTAGGTTTACCGTCTAATAAATTGGGAGTTATTAATCATATTTTAAAAGAGTTCGATGATAATCCTTACTTCACAGAAAGTAATGTGATAAAAGTACTCAAAGACCTTGGAATAGCAAGGAGTAAACCTTTTACTGAAAAAGAAATTCGAAATATTTATAACCTACTCAAGAGTCGTGCTCGGTTAGGGATTCAATCGGCAGCTTATGAACATTTTAGTGTTGCGACGATAAGGGCGATAAGTAAAGCACAGGTTGAGGTGATAAAAACTCTCTATATAGATGATAGTGGAGATGTTCCAGAGGATCTAAGAAAATTATTTAATGAGTTTTTTACGAACAAGAATTTCACACTTAACGAGTTAACAGCGAAAATACGTTCATTAACAAGTCTTAATAGCCAGCAGAAAAAGCTTTTGTATGAGCGATTAAAAGACTTTGTTCCATCAAAACCTACTCAATATGAAAAAGAGGCGCGAAAAGAGTTAGTTAAGTCTAGTAAAAAACTTACGGTATTTCAAAAAATTGATCGCAAGGTTGATAAAGCGTTAAAGGCTGGTAAAAAAACTTTTTTTGAGGAGATAAAAGAAGAAGTTAATTTGGTTATTGTGAAAAGACAAGCCACTGAGGCTTATCGAAAAAGTTATCCATCAGTATCTACGGCTCAGATTTCACCAGCCGCCCAACAAGTCATTGATAACGCTGCACGGGTGGCGGTAGATATGCCAGCATTTACGATTTCACGGTTCAATGAAGTGGGATTGCCTGTTTTTGAAGTAGGCCAAACAGCTCAGGAAGTCGTAGTCGATAAAGAAAATGACGAAATGTATCCAGCGAACATTGACAGTACGGGAACGATGTCGGACTTTGTGAAGTTTCCGGTAAAGGCGGAAAACATTCCCGGTATTCAGATCACTGGGGCGGTAACAGATGGAAACTTTTGGACGGCTGACTATGGTGTGACGAATGCCAATCGAAGTATGGGGGTGTCCAAAACGCAGAACATATTTCGACAGATTTATCCGTTGGGTGATACGATTGCTCTTAATGAAGATGTCATCAATGGGTGGAAAAATCTTCAAATTGAGCTTCGGGCAAGGGGACGAGGGATGCCTTATTTTTGGAAACAAATGGGCGTCGTTGATAAATATGGGGAACTATTAGACGAAAAAGGTGGAGATATCGCCCTCAATGTACGAAATGCTATCGCTTCTGCACGAGTAGGGAACTTTGATTGGTTAGATAATAAAAATCAGGTTGATGGTGGGCTGTATGAAGGGGTTTTGGCGAAAGATTATGGATTTGATGACCGTTTGGTTGCCCAATTTGGCGTACACCTGAAAAACTCAAAAGTATCGGTTGTTAATTTTATGAAACAACATGGTCTCTATGATGAAAAACATACGACTCTTGATCCGAAGTTCAAGAATGACCATACGTGGCTTGAGAAATGGAAAACATCGATAAAAGGTCTATAAATAAGGACTATTGTAGTTTTTTTTAGATATTTTTTAGTGCTATTTAAGTTTTAAACAGAAAATAACTTGACTTATCAATAAAAAGAAATTAAAACATATTTACAGGCTAGTGATATATTGCATTATATACTGTCGTACTATAAAAAATCGAAATGATTTATTGTAGTAGATAATTCATCTATATACGCTCTAATTTGAAAAACCAATGAGTCAAGAATATAAAAGATCTAACGAACAAAGGAGAAACCAGCTTATTAATGGGGAAGAATACTCTGTAGATGGTGATGAAATACGAGTAACGAATGCAGATGACTCTTTAGAAACTTTTCCTATTCCAAAAAATTGGACTTCTGCTTTAAAGTTAATCAATGAAATGTCTGTGAAAGACTTTCACTCTTTGGCAGGACCTATGGAAGCAGTCGAATTTTCCTCCTTCCATGAAATTGGTGAAGACACTATTGATACCACTAAGGTCGAACAATTATTAAACGATCTGGTAAAATATTTTCAAGCGGTGGATTCGGATATCTTCATGATGGAAATAAAAAAAATTCAGTTAGAAGAATTTTTAAAAATAGAGCCAACAGAACAAAATCCTATGGCTAGAGATATAATTACAGAGACAATAGAGACGTTAGAAAAATTTTTGACTTGGAATTTTAATAGTTTAAAAGAAATAACAAAAAACATAAGCGTTGTCAATAGAGCATCACAACATATTTTAGCTGGTATTATGAGCATAAGTGCAAATCAAAATGCACTTACAAGTGCAGAGAATATACTTAAGCTCATGAAATACGCAGGGGATTTTCAAGAAAACGTAAAAAATGCACGCGAGAAAATACGGCAACAAATACGTGATATACGGAGAAAAGTAGAAAATCAAATATCAAATTTACTTCCCCTTTCAGACATTCTTTCTCGCCTAAATACAAAAGCTCAAAAACATTTCACAGAACTCTCTCAGGCAATGCAAGAATGGGAATGGACTGAAGACGATATAAATTTTTTTAATGAGTTAGTTGATCAGTATAGAGAATCCGAAAAAACGAACTTTCCTTCTCAAGAAATTTCAGAAAATCCATCCATAAGAGAACTAAAAAGACTTAAAGAAGATGGAGGTAGATATTTTTCAGAAACCAGAAAAGTTCTGACAGATCTAATTAAGCAATCGAAGAGGTTGCCACAAGAGGCAACAGACTATTTTGAAAAGGAATATGATCTACAAAAAAACTACTACAAGGCTTTTACCCAAAGCATAGGCACTTCTATCTCTCAGCTTACGGTTGTCACGACAAGTAGGCAGGCGGAACAGAATAGAGCCTCTCTCTTTGCCCAAGGGAATCAAGGCACTCTGTGTCTTCCGCCTAACCCTACAGCCACCACAGCTATGGTCACTAATCAGTCTCCAGTTCCAGATCAAGGTGAAATACTTATAGCTCCTCCTAATAAATGTAAAATATACGAAGATATCCTACATCACAAAGTACTGCGATTAGCTCTCTTTAATATTCTCTCTCAAGAGGAACAACAATCAATCTTGTTATCAGCAGATAATAATAAAAGAGCTATGCGAAATATGGAGTTATCTGAGCAACAAAATAAAAATATTGATAGTGTTTTTCTACAAGCCTTAGAAAGGATAGGAAATAATATTTCAGAACAAAAAAGACTTCTCCAAGAAATCCAATTCATACTCAAAAAAATTCCTCAAGAAAATAGATCATCAATAGGCAAAGAAGAGCTTAAGAAGGGACTTTATTTTTTAGATAGTTTTTGGCGAAAAGGGGCTGGAATATTATCAGAAGAAGTAGACGATAGAAACATAGACTACTTAGGGGCATATCAAAAAACTGAAACTGAATATGTTTATAGTGATGGTAATCAAAGGGTATTTGAAGAAATGGAAGGTTTAAATGTAGAACAGATAATAGAAAATGGAATCAAAATGTCAGTTGAGAAAATACCTATATCCTCTGTAGAAAGAATCAACACTGGTACCGTATGTGTGGTATTTAAAAAGGAACATCCAATCTTTAAGTCTGAAAGAGTGCTTTATTCGTTAAACTGGGCTGATTCTGATAATTCTGAGTTAAAGCTTTGGAAACCAAGATCCTTTTCATTTGTTGTTTCTTTAGAAATAACCAAATATGAAAGGTTTATTTTAACTGTTATAGAAAAAGGTAAGGAGCGTTTTTACGTATATAATGGACTCGATCAGAAACGTAAATATGGTCCAATGGAAAAACCAATTAAAGGGGATGATGGCAGGCGATACTGTAAGATAATAGGAGAAGATAGATACTATTGTTTAGAGAGTGATCATGTGGAAAGCTCTATTCCTAAAAAAAAGCATAGTACCTCCTAAATCTAAAGAATCGGCTCGTGATCATTCGAAAATACTAAGATATAAAAGCTTAAAAGTGGATGGAGAGGTGATTTCTAAAAAAGTTCTCTATGACGGTCAGAAAAATGAAGCCTTTAAAATGAATGGTAATTTTTTTGTAGTAGTTGATGAATCAACCGATAAAATTTCGCTCTATGATCCAGTGGAGCAGGTACTTATTCCATCCTCTGAAATAGTGATAAAAAAAGAGAAGAATGAATTTACGCTTAAGTATAATCTTCGTATTTTTGATAAAATGATGTATATAATATTAAATAGACAAGATGATGGAATTATTATTGAAGGTAACTCGATAAGCACTATAACGCTTTTAAATAAATCAGAGAACTCTTTTTATACAATGTTTGGAAGAATCAAATATTGTTATTTTGATATGCTTACTAGTTCTGAAAAGCCTAATAATTATACGCCTTTATTATTTAAAGGAATAAATAACAAGATTGAACAAGCAGGAATATTCAGTTTCAGAGCAAGCAAAGATACTATTTATGTTAATAATATAGCTTATCATGTGCAAACTAAAAAGCATGATTCTTTCTTTGAATATGTTGGGGATGAAAGTATAACGTTCCCTCAAATGACAACTCATAGATATCCTCTATAGAGAGAATGTGGTTTCCTACTTATTCTCATTCGTTTTGAAGTTGAAGGTTTAAATTGTTATCACTTTTTTCCTCCTTTTTTGTCTTGAATTTTATATTCGTATCTAAATTTATTTCAAACTGCTAAAAAACAGACAAGGCGTTTGTATTTTTAAAAATAGCTTGTGTAGTGTGATGATTTCATTTTAACTTTGTGTTTGATCTTCCGTGATGTTGTCGTACGAAAAGAAAGTGTCTCACGGCATGAGTTGCTTTCTTTTTTTTTATTCCTCGTATCGAATTGGTATTGGATTCAAATTCCATCTTCAGATAAATTTAAAAAAACAGACAAGAAGCCTGTATTTTTAAATTGGCTGGGGTAGAGGGATTCGAACCCCCGAATGCCGGAACCAAAATCCGGTGCCTTACCGCTTGGCGATACCCCATTGTCTTGGTTATGATCTATACTTTGTGATCTTGGTAGTGTTTCGATAACTTCGTTTATTTCAGAACCGTCTCTTTACAAAAGAGCCACAGAATATTACAAGCGTTTTTTGGAAAATCAAGTTTTATTTTCTGGATAAATCTGATAGATTTATCAAAGAATGAATAAAACCCAAAAAAATTATAAAATTAGCTTAAAAAAGGGGATTAGAGCGAAGGATATTCTTTCGATTTTTCCTATTTTAAAAGCGGATAAAATCTACTTTACGCTAGTTCGAGATTTTACACTGATTACGGAAGTTGCTTTTTTGAAAAAATTAAAGCTAGCTGCCGAAGAGGCGAAAACAAAGATTTTTTTCGTTACACAAAAACCGTATTTTCAGCAGATTCTTAAACGTCAGAACTTTGAAATACTAGATGTTATTCCCACGGTTAAAGAGTGTTTATGTGAAGATAGTATTAGTTCTATTTTGGGAAGAGTGATCGCCCAAAAAAATAGAAAACAGAATCAAGATTTCACTTCAAAAAAAATCGTTTTTAACCCGAAAGTCGTCAAGGTCGAACCAAGTTTCTCGGCACGAAAAATTGAAAATTTAAAAGAAGAGAAATCAATTCGTAGCTTTTTGTTTTTTGTCTTCTTGATATTGATTTTAGGTTTGTTGGGATTGTTTTTTTGGATTGCGCCAAGTACGGTTATTACGATTAAGCCTAAGTATTCAGTTATTCCAGTAACTCAGAATATTTTAGTAAAATTGCCCAATGCCGTAAATCGTGATGAAAATAAACGACTACCATCAGTGGGTGGTATTTTCGTTGAAACAGAGGTATCGGGAACCGAAACCTTTCCCTCTACCAAAAAAGATTATGAACTTACTAACGCACGGGGAAAACTGACGATTTTTAATGAAACTAATAAACCGAAGTTTTTTATTCCATCTCGTTTAGCGACGGATGATGGACTCGTTTTTCGAACACAAGAAAATATAACGGTACCTGCTAAAAAAGATGGAAAACCTGGTCAGTTAACGGTTGATGTTATTGCGGATGCGTTTGATTTAAAAAATCAGCCGATTGGTTCAAGAGGGAATATAGAAGCGGGAACGGAGCTCTATTTTCCAGCTTTGAAAGCGGATAAACGAGAAATTTATTATGCTAAAGCTAATAGGGGACCTCTCGTGGGAGGCTCAACATTAACACACTATTTCATTGGAGAAGATGACTATGAAAAAGCGAAACCAATTTTAACAGAAACCTATCGAGTACAAGGAATTGAGAGTCTTCAGAAAGAACTTGAAGGGCGAAATATTCGAGAGAAAAAAAATTATATTTTACTTAATAAAACCCATCTTTTCAAGTCTACACTTATCGATTATCAATTTGATCCAACCCTAATCGGAACAGAAAGTCAGACTTTTTCGGTAAAGGGTACGGTAAAGGTCTCTGGATTAGTTTTTGATCAGGATGCCATTATAAAAATTTTACAGTCACAAATTGAAAGCTCACAAGGGGATCGAAAAAAACTTTTGCGTGTTGATGAAACCTCTATCGAGTATCGAGTTTTAGATTATACGCACCTAGAGGATGAACACTGGGTAAAGCTTTCGGTATCATTAATGGGGATTGAAACCTTGGATTTAGCAAAACAGAATGAGTCGGCTATAGTATGGCAGGAAAAACTAAAAAAAGAGATTGCCGGAAAAAGTAAAAAAGAGGCTCAGTCAATTTTAGTAAACCATCCGGAAATCGATGAGGTACTAGGGATAAAGATTTCACCTTTTTGGAATAAATCAATTCCATCGGTTTTTGATCAGATTGAGTTTAAAGTCAAAGAGGAGGAGGTCTCATAAAAAGATCTCCTAAGTGGTTTAGAACCAAATTTAAATACAAAATTACATCGCATTAACTAATTCTGTCAACGCTTTTTCTGGGTTATTAGCTTTGACGATAGCACTAGCGACAAGAAAACCTTTGGCTCCAAGTTTCAGAGCGACCTTAATATCTTTAGCACAGTTAATTCCAGCACCAACAAGGATTGGTATTCCGTTTGATTGGTTGACTGAAGCGGTAATTGACTCAGGGGCTTCAGAAGAAACAGACTTATCCTGTGAACCAATGAGTTCTGGTGGTTCAAAAGCAATAAAATCGGGCTCAAGTGTTGAAAACTGTTCGACTTCACTGGGGCTTTCGGCACAAACAATCCGAACAAGACTCGATTTTTGGGCGCAAGCAAGACTATTGTCTAAAATATCAGCTTCTATTCTTCGTTCTGAGTGGTTTAAGAGTGTTCCAATAGCTCCTGCATTTTTTACGTTTTGCGGGAGAATGTGTCCGGTGAAACTCCCATAATCAATAGGATCAATGTGTTGAGCAAAGACAGGAATATTTACAGCTTGTGAAACTCGATATATATCGGAAGCGGCAACGGCAATACCAATACTTTTTCCCGTTGATTGTGCCACTTTCTCGTGTACTTTAGCAAGTTTAACGGCATTAATACCAACCGCTTGAGAATAGGTTTTGAAGTTTGTGATAAATATCGGTTTTTTGATCATTTTGCGAGTTAAATATAGTTTCGTTGATTCTATTCTAGAGATATCTAAAAATCAAAAAAATTTATCGTTAATTAGAGGTGGGGTCTCTGAGTTTTTCCAGAGCAATTTGAACCGTATTGAGGGCGGCTCCCTTGAGGAGCTGGTCTCCACAGATGAAGAAGTCTAATCCATAGTCACCAAAAACTTCATTCTTTCGTATTCGTCCAACCTCGACCTCAAACTTTTTAGAAGCCGTGAGAGGCATAGGATAAACTTGATTTTTAGGGTCATCTACAAGTTTTACACCAGGTGCATTTTGCATGATTTTTCGAATTTTTTCGACATCAACAGGTATTTTGGTTTCGATTGTGACACTTTCGGCATGAGCACGAAAGGTTGGAATTCGAACGGCCGTTGTTGAAATTTTGAGGTTCGGATTTTTGAATATCTTTCGAGTCTCCCAGACGACTTTCATTTCTTCCTTGGTATAGTCATTATTTTGGAAGGCATCGATCGCAGGAATAAGATTGAAGGGTATTTTGTGAGCAAATTTATTATTCAATACTTCCTTCCCTTCAAGATAGTTTTTGGTTTGTTGTTTGAGTTCTTCCATAGCGGTAGCCCCTCCACCAGAAGTCGCCTGATAGGTTGAAATAATAACTTTTTTGAGTCCAAATTCTTGGTATATGGGGTAGAGTGCAACAAGTAATATTGCCGTTGTACAGTTTGGATTAGCGATGAGTTTAGCGTTACCGATATCCTCTGCGTTTACTTCAGGAACAATCAGTGGAATCTCATCGTCGTATCGAAAGTGAGAAGAATTATCAATCACGCATTTATTGGTCTTAGCGAGTGATTGTCCAAATTTAGCTGAAAATTCACCACTTACACAGAGAAAGACAAAATCAAAGTTTTGGCAAACGGTTAAATCAAAGGATTGGATAGTTTTATTTCCGAAGGGTGTTTCTATAACTTTACCAGCCGAATGAGGGGAAGCAAAGCAGACAATTTCATCAAGTGGAAACTTTAGTTCGTGGAGGCAACGAAGGGTTTCTTGTCCGACAACGCCGGTAATACCACAGATAGCAACTTTCATGATAATAACTGGTTAATTAGTAGTAAAATATAATGGTCATCATTGTTTATTGGTGGGAATCTGTTGAATACTAAGTCAGAAATGATATTGAGATTAGTTTTCTTAAGAGTTACTTATTTTAGTCTTTAATAGGTTTTAGCTGAGTACCGTGATGAATTGAACTTATATTTTGTTAGAGATTTGAATAATATCTGTTACGACCGAGTTAGCGGTTGGAAATCGTCCAGCTCCTTGTCCAACTATAGTGGTTTCCCCTAAAAATTCAGATTGAATACTTACAATATTAGTCGCTCCATTGATCTGTCCAAGTATTTCTGAATAAGGTACTATAACTGGAGATACGCTACATTTGATATTTTCGCCTTTTTTTTCTGCGGTAGCGAGGAGTTTTATTGTTGCTTTATTTTTATGAGCTTTTTCAAAATCAGCTAGAGTGATTTTTGAAATACCTTTTGTCGAAATCGTTGTTTCGTCGACTGAGGTATCCCATGCAAGATTTGCAAGAATAGCAATTTTCGCTCGAATATCATAGCCCTCAACATCTGCGGTGGGGTCGGCTTCAGCAAAACCTAGAGCTTGAGCTTCTTTGAGAACTTCATCGTAATCTACATTTTCTGTATCCATTTTGGATAAGATGAAATTAGTTGTTCCGTTGAGAATTCCTGAAATTTTTTGGATATTATCTGATTTCAAATGGGTATTCATTGTTCGGATAATCGGTAAGCCACCACCGACAGCTGCCTCAAAGGCTAAGGTGGCCTCGTTTTTAGTTGATAGCGATTGGCATTCATCCCAGTGAGCCGCCAGAAGAGCTTTATTTGCGGTAACCACAGGTTTTCCCTGATTGAGTGCCCCAAACACAATATCTTTCGCTATATCGATACCACCGATACATTCAACCACAATGTCAATTTCGGGATCATTTAAAATATCATTGATATTAGTGACCCATTCAATAGAGGAACTGAATTGGTCGCGGTACTTTTCAGGATTTCGAACACCACACTTTTTTATATAAATATCAAGTCCAAGTTTTTGAAATTTAGATTTTTGTTTTTCAATAATTTCAATAACGCCACCACCGACAGTTCCAGCACCAAAGATTCCGATTGTTATTTTTTTCATGATTTTCAATGAGTTTAGTGAACTTTAAGCATTTTTGTGTGGATACTTTTGATAGCTTTTTGAGCATCCTCTTTTTTTACAACGAGTAATTGTGATATTTCTGAGGCGTTTTGTGAGTACATTTCTAGGTTACAGCGAGCTTCAGAGATGGCTGAAAATATTTTTGTAGAATATCCAATTTGTCCGCGAACGGTAGGAGAAGAAACAACAGCGATTACCGTACGGTTATCATAAACTACTGTAGGAACGATTTTGGTAAGATCCTCAATAAAGGCTTTTTGTTCTTTAGGATCGATAGCTTCGAAACAAAATGATATTTGAGCTTCACTTGAAGCGATAACATCAATCGAAATTTTATAGTGACTGGTTATTGAAAACATATTTTGTAGTACTTCTACTTTGTTTTTAGCGAAAGGGGCACCAAAAATATCAAGAGCGACCATGATAACTTCTTTTGAGGCGATAGAGAGGACATATTCATAATCTTTTTCTGTTTTTTTGATAATTCGAGTTCCTTTTCCTTTTGGACTAAAGGTGTTTTTTATCCATACTTCTCCACCAGTTTCAATGATAGGACGAATAGTTTTTGGATGAAGGACTTTTGCACCAAAGAAACAAAGTTCAGAGATTTCTGTGTATCCAATTTCAGGAATAATTTTAGCCTCGGGGACAATTCGTGGATCAGCTGATAAAAAGCCATCTACATCAGTCCATATTTCAACGATTTTCCATTCTAACGTATGAGCCATAATAGAAGCTGAAAAATCTGACCCCCCTCTCCCCAATAGAGCGATATTGCCCGTAGGGTTTTTACCAAAGAATCCCGTGACAATAGGGACCTGATTATTTTGAAGTAATGGAAGAATTACTTTTTTGGCATTCTTTTTGGTTTTTTCCCAATCAATTTCATCCGAATAGATATTATTTCCTGTGGTCTGTATGAAGTCAGAATCTTGTTGAATCGCAATAATATTTTTTGTCTTTAAAATCTCTGTTAGAAGGCGACTTGAGAGTCTCTCACCAAAAGAAGTTAAAGAGGCTTTTGATCGAGGAGAAAGCTCTTTTATGAGCGCTAATCCTTTAATAAGGTTTTCAAGGTCAGAAAAAACAGGGTCAATAGAGAGTCTGAAAGTTTCAGCAACCTGAAAGGATTTTGCAACTTCGAAGTGGCGTTTTTTTATTATTTTAAATTTTTTGAGAGCAGCCGTGAGATGACCTTTTTCAGCAAGATCACCGATGGCAAAAAGACTATCTGTTACGCCACTCATAGCTGAGCAAATGATGACTTGTTGAATGTTTTTTTTGAAATTTTCTTGAATAATATTACTTACTTTTTCTAGGGATTCAGTATTTCCCATAGAGGTGCCACCAAACTTTAAAATTTTCATGATTTTCTGCTTTTTAAAAAGCCAGACTTTATAGGGTCTGACAACTTTGAGTTTTTTTATTTCTACCAAAATTATCAGACATCAGCCTGTCGTTGTAATGGTGCAAGTGGTAGAATGTAAAAAAATCATCTTTTCTTAATGTTAGGATGATTTAGTTTTTTTGGCAAATTTTATTTTTGGATATAAAAAAACTCCCTGAAGGGGAGTTTTTATGGGATTATTTTTTAGATATATGTGATTGAGGATTGGTAAATATTACCATCCTCATCTCTTGGCTGTGGAGGTATTCCGTTAGGAAATGTTGTATGGTTGGTTACATTATTTCCATATGGTTGTAATTGAATTCCTAATTCCTTAAAGATAGGTTGGTTCATCATATACTGTTGCCAATACTTTGTATCAAGTGATACAGGATGACGACTGCCAATAACTTCTCGCGTACCCTGTGCCACATTTTCCATGGCTCGAATAATTCTAATTCCACGAGGATTACTGGGGGCAAAAGTTGCATTGGCTAATTCAATTATTCTTTTTTGGTTAATTTTGGTTTGTTGTGATTCAGTCATATCCCCAATGAGTTCGGGAGCTGAATTTGCTGTTACAGATACAACACCATAAGCCCCTTTTTCATGAATATCGTTATAAGCAGACCCATCTTCTCCCGTATAAATATACGCATTACTAGGCTTTGCTATTTCAAAAGATTCCTGTGATTTTTCAATCCCCCCACCATGTTCTTCATCACATTCTTTTACACCTAGGTAGTTTGGGTGTTTTGCTAACTGTGTGATAACTTCGTTGGATATATGTCCTTTATTTCCTTGACGTTCAGTGATTCTGTAGATGATACCGGGCATGATATCTAAAGCCTTCCATAAGTGTATTAGTAGGTTGGCATCGTCCTGTGATCCAATATTGTAATTTGAATATAAGAGTGTTGCATCGGCACCAATAGCTTTAGCATGTTCTGCAAGGTGTATTTCCTCAAATGTTGCATTGGCACAGGCACCCGCTAAAACAAAGCCCTTATCATTTTCAGAAGACAATCGCTGTACTTCCTCTGTCATAATTTGATTCATTACTTCATGTTCAGCGACAACAACAAGTGCATTTTCATGAGTAGTTCCCATAGAAAGAAATCCACGTTGTCCATGATCCCAAGCACTTTTGATATCTCTTCTGTAGGCAGATATATTGAGTGCTCCATCCTCAAAGTAGGTTGGTGTCACAGCAACAATACTTTTCGGTGGATTTAGATTTTGCTCTATACCAAGTGTGTTTGTGTGGTTTAGTAGTTCTTGAGTTAATTCTTCAAGATTATTAGTGGGAAGATCAGCATTTTCTGGTGTTATGGAAAAAGAGGGATCGACCTCTTCCCATTCTCGGTAGCAGTATCTTGAATGAGGTAAATGGTTAGTTTTTCTCAAAGTT
>CAYXXA010000002.1:0-47745 GCA_964468965.1 uncultured Candidatus Peribacteria bacterium | reverse complement strand
CGGTGATTACAACAATAGTGGAACTTGTGTCGTCAATAATGCGGCTCCTTAGAAAAAAACTATTCACTTCTATTACTTTTAAATACGTTTAAGTCTAGTAGCTTTGTTTTGGTATAAAAAAAACATCACTACCGTGATGTTTTGAGTGGTGGCTCGAGGTAGAATTGAACTACCGACACAAGGATTTTCAATCCTTTGCTCTACCACTGAGCTACCGAGCCGTTGAAGAAATAAATAAATGGTGAGCGATACAGGATTCGAACCTGTGGCCCCCTGCAAGTCAAGCAGATGCTCTAGCCAGCTGAGCTAATCGCTCATATTTTGTGATATTTTATTTACCTAAAGAGCCAACCAAATCTATGTTTCTCTTTAAAAAAGTCAAAAAAAAAGCCGATAAATCATCGGCTTTTTCTTCCATGCTTTTTGACACAGAAACTATCGAAGCCCTCGAAGCCGCATCAACTTTAGTTGAGCAGCAGCCTGTCGCTCTTCTTCTCGAGTAAGTCCTCGGTAGGTATTATCCTTTGGATCGATTGGTTCAAGTCCATTTGCTAAGTCATAGGCATTTCCGTAATTTACAATACTTGTAGTGATTCGTGTGATTCCAGTATCGTCATTGTTAGCGGCTCGGTAAGCACGAATCCATTCCCAATAGGTGTTATACGTTACTCCATTTAGTGTGTAAATTTTAGCTCCACGAGTAGATCGACTACGTCTTGTTGTCGTTGTTTTTCCTCGTGTTCCGGTTTTTCGACTTAATCGAAATCCATAACCTCGTCGAGCCGATCGGTTTCGTCGAGTAGATCGAGTTCTTACTGTCGTTGTTCTTCGCGTTGGTTGTGTCACTTGCGGTATTGTTGTCGCCGACGTTGAAGATTCTACAGCAGAACTTGGTTCAACAATATTATAATCGCTAAGATCGATACCTGTACCAGCACCTCCTGCAAAAGTAAGCGTTGGTATCGCTAAAAATGTTAGTGTTAGTAATTTTTTCATCATATTATGGGTTAAATATTATATGTTTTTTACGTTCGTGAGGGTAGGATTTTAGGATAAAAAAGTCAAAAAATATTTACCAGATTCTAAAAAGAACAGTAACAAAGCTTAAAAGTACTTAAACTTTTATTAAAAAAAATTATGGAAAACTATCTTATGGGAAGGTAGTCGTCGTAGAAGTGCTTTTACATGGTCAATTGTGTTATCGATAAAAATCGAGTAATATAAACTCAATGGTTACTAAAAGTCGAAAAACGGGGAATATGGGAGAAGCTATTGCTCTAAAATACCTTCTTCGGAAGGGATATATGCTGGTTGATAAAAATATTCATGCCCAAGGTGGTGAAATTGATCTTTTAATGAAAGATCCTCATCGAGAATTTTACTACCTTGTTGAAGTGAAAACTCGACGAAATGATGTTTTTGGTGATATTCGAACAACTATCACGAAAGCAAAAATTAAAAAAATACTCAGTGCGGCTGAACATTATTTCTGTAATATAAAAGGGCAAGTAACGCTTCCTCTCTTTCAAATTGATGCTGTTCTTCTTAAGCTTGATGGACAAAAAATGATGATCGAACACATTGAGAACATCGGATTTAGTGACTTTTAGTTTACCAACTACCACTTCTTATGGAGTCTTTGGTGGTTTAACATGGGTAGGACGAATTAATGGAATCCATTTTTGTTTGAGTAGGGTTTCAAAGTTTACGATATTTTTGAACAATGTTTCTCTAATTTTACCTTGTTCAGAGTACTCAATAAGTAGCTTTTTCTTCTTTATTTTTTCATTAAGAAGTAAATCAATGTCATTTGGGCTAAACCGGCGGATCTTTTCAAATATCTTATCGTCTAAAGCTTTTATTTCGTATTCTAGGATTTTCTTTTTTTGAAGAATTTGAAGGCTTTGGGCACGTAAAACTTTTTTTAAATCGGTCGATTCTTTCAGAATTGAGTCTGCCGTGACAAGTATTTCTTCAATTTTTTTAGCTCGAACTGTAGGTGATTGAATACGTAAAATAGTTGGGGAAATTTCTCCTATTGATTTTGCCTTTTTAAGCCACAATACTGATTCTGATAAAATTCCTGAGTTGGACCTAATTTCTGCGTTAGCCAGTCTATAAGATCGCGTAATCATAGACTGTATATCAGAAGAAGATGAAAGCTTTTGACCTCCCTCGTAAACAACAGGGACCTGATTTGTCGGTTCTACCGTAGCGATATTCTTATGTTTAATAACTTTCGATACCTTTTCTGAAGTTTTATTTAATGGAGAAGTAGTACCAAAATCCCCCCAGATAAACCAAATAAGAAAGATAATAATCGCTAAAGTAAAAATTCCTTTCAGAATACCCCAAATAACCCGCTGTAAAACCCAAAAAAAATCTCCATCATCTTCAATCAAAGAATCGTCGTCCAATACATCTGAAGCTCGTTTTTCGGTTTCCTTTGTTGTCAAAGAAATATCTTCTTGCTTCTTTTTTTCTGAAGTGCTCATCACTGTATTATAACATAAAATGAGAGAATTTAAAAGGCCACAAGACAATTTGATCTAAATATATATATCTTTAATATTCAAGGTAAAGACTTAGAATTTTAAAAAATGTGTGGGATTTTTGCTATTACGGGATCGAGTAACCAAGCGGGAAATGTCGTGCTTGAAGGACTAAAAAAGCTTGAATATCGTGGATATGATAGTTGGGGGATTGCTGTTGAAACTGACCAGGGCATGGTTATTCAGAAAGATACAGGGAAAATATCATCCGTTAACATTGACTTCCCAAAAGGGAAAAAAGCCGTAGGCCATACTCGTTGGGCAACACATGGTGGCGTAACGAAAGAGAATGCTCATCCTCATCGAGTTGGAAAAGTAACGCTAGTTCACAACGGAATTTTCGAAAACTACGAAGAAGAAAAGGCTAAATCAGACTATGAATTTATCTCTCAAACGGATACCGAAGTGATCGCAGTTTTAATCAATAATGAAATTGAAAAAGGAAAGGACCCAAAATCAGCCATCATGACTGTGGCTCAAAAAATAGAAGGTCGATTCTCTATTCTTGTCATGATTGACGGAGAATCTGGTATTTGGGCGGCACGAAGAGGGTCACCTTTAATTATTGGACGAGGGAAAGAGGAAACCTTTATTGCTTCAGACATTCCTGCTTTTCTAGAACAAACAAATAAGGTTAATTATCTCGATGATGATGAAATCGTTTTTATCAATGGAGGAACAGCAAAGTTTTTTGATTTAAATAGCGGAGAATCCGTTAAAAAACGAAACATTGAAGTTTCATGGAAGGTCGAAGAAGCCCACAAAGGCGACTATAAACACTTTATGATTAAAGAAATTTTCGATCAAAAAGAAACCATTATCAGAGCGATAAATCATGAAAATCATCAAATTGCAAAATTTGTAGAAGCTCTTCGACAAACAAATGGCGCGTATCTTATTGCGTGTGGAACGGCTCACAAAGTTTGTATGGCAGCTGAATATTTCTTTGCTGAAATTGCAGGGAGGAAGATCAATGTTGTTGCGGCATCCGAAATGCCTTACTTTGAAAAATTTGTCCATGATAAAACGGCTCTTATTGCGGTTTCTCAATCAGGTGAAACGGCTGATGTACTAGAAATACTGGAACGGGGGAAGAAGTCTGGCGCAAAAATACTCTCTCTTACGAATGTCGAAAGTTCTTCTATCGCTAGAATTTCTGATGTTCACCTCCCCATTCAGGCCGGTCCGGAAAAAGCCGTCGCCTCCACAAAGGCGACCACAGCACAAATGGCACTCATGCTTTTGTGTGCTTATGCCGATGGAAGTGGCGTTGATAACTTTGAGGAGTCGGTTAATAAAGGACGAGAGGTTCTTCGGACAACAGCTGGAAACATCAATGACCTGCTTAATCCTCGATACGAAGAATATATAAAAGATGTCGCCGAAAAAATCGTTCAACACGACAATCTTTTCATTGTCGGACGAGGAGCTCTCTACCCGATTGCCCTTGAGGCAGCCATAAAGGTTCAGGAAGTTTCCTACATTCATGCCCAGGGTTTTGCCGCCGGAGAAATCAAACATGGACCTATTGCTCTCATCGAGGAAGGAACCCCTTGTATTGTGCTTGGAGACGACCCCGAAACGATTTCAAACGCCACTGAACTCAAGGCTCGAGGGGCTATTATTATTGGTGTTGCGGATAAAAAACACGCTATTTTTGATGAATGGATGAAGGCTCCCAATTGTGAACAGGCTCAGTCAATTTCTGCCCTTATTCCTATTCAGATTTTGTCTTATCACCTCGCCCTTCTTCGAGGACTTGATCCCGATATGCCGAGAAATTTAGCAAAGAGCGTGACAGTGAAATAAATAAGAGTCAAGAAGTTTAATTTGTTAGTATATGACAATCTCCCAATCGTAACCCAAATCACACAACCCAATTGCCTTTCTTTCACAAAAAATTAGAATACTTTTGAACCTAAATTAAACCCAAAAAATGGACTACTCTTTCCCAAAACCCAATGACAAACTCGGTGCTGAACGTTCTAAATTTCTACAAACTTTTACTAAAAGTTGTCGAAGAACGATACTTGAAATGCTCAAGACATCACAATCTGGACACCCTGGAGGTTCACTCTCTTGTCTAGATTTTTTAGCGACCCTTTACGCTTTTCGAATTTCTAAAACCAACGAAGACTGTATTGTTTCCAATGGACATATTTCTCCAGGAGTTTATGCCGTATTGGCAGAAATGGGAGTGATTGATAGAGAAGAAGTAATCAAAACTTTCCGACAAAAAGGTTCAAAATTCGAAGGACATGTAACGCGACATATTCCAGGGATTCCTTTTGGAACCGGTCCATTGGGAGCAGGAGTTTCTGTCGCAGCTGGGTTTGCCTATTCAGAAAAACTAAAAACTTCGGATAAAAAGGTTTTTGCCTGTATCGGAGATGGGGAAGTTCAGGAAGGACAAGTCCATGAAATGGCACTTTTTGCCAATAAAATGAAACTCAATAATTTTACGGTTTTTTGTGATTACAATGCTGTACAGCTTACTCATAGTCTAGACGAAACCATGCCAACGAATATCAAAGCTTTTTTTCAAGCTCATGATTGGGAGGTTTTGGACATCAATGGGCACGATCACGAGGCACTATGGAAGGCGATAAATCACCAATCAGATAAACCTGTATTAATTTTAGGAAATACGATCATGGGAAACGGCGTTCCAATGATGCAAGCTGATGGCGAAAACCATATTCCAACCTGGCATGGACAAGCCCCAAAGCCAAATCAAATAGAGGAACAGCTGTCATTGCCTCAATTAACAATAAGCAATGAAGAATTAACGATTTTGGAAGCATTTCGTGCTGAAAGAAGTTACAATCCAATGCCTAGTACCTTTATCAAGAATCTAACCAAAGATCCTAGTATCAATACGGGAAGCCCTATTCTTTACGAAGTAGGAACAAAATCAGCCTGCCGAGGCGCTTATGGAAAAGCCTTGTTGGACCTTGCAAAAAATAATGAAAATATCATTGCAGGAACCGCTGATGTTGGTGGATCCGTCATGACTAAATTTGTAGCGGCGGAATTACCAAAACAACATATTGAGTTTGGAATTTGCGAGCAGAATATGGTTTCTGTTGCTGGTGGGCTTTCGGTTAATCAATTTATTCCCTTTGTTTCTACGTTTGGAGCTTTTATGAGTAGTCGAGCGAAAGATCAAGCTCGACTTAATGACGTCAATCAGGTTAATGTCAAAATGGTTTCAACACACTGTGGACTTTCTGTTGGTGAAGATGGCCCAACCCATCAAGCTATTGATGATATGGGATCCTTTATGGGAATGTTTAATACACATATAATCGAGCCAGCTGATGCCAACCACTGTGATCGAATTATTCGATACGTGGCAAGTCATTATGGAAACTTTTATGTCCGAATGGGACGACATGCCCTTCCTGTTTTGACAAAACCAGATGGAACCGCACTCTATGATAAAAATTATGAATATACTTATGGGGAAACAACAGTACTCCAAGAAGGAAATGCTGTTACTATCGTTGCCAGTGGACCGATGATCGCTGAAGCTATGACTGCCGTTGAATTGACAAAGGTTGATGCCGAAATTGTGATCGTTTCCAGTCCAAAGAAATTTGATGATAACCTCAAAAAATCACTTCAAAAAACTAGAAAAGTAATCGTGGTAGAAGATCACAACGGACTTTCTGGATTTGCCTCACAAGTTGCCATGTTTGCCGCAGAAAATGAAATTGTTCTTGATAAATTTATTGATATTTCTCCAAAAGAATATCAACTCTCTGGAACCCCTGCGGAGTTGTATGAGCTAGCGGGTGTAGGGAGTGGAGCGATTGGGGAAGTTTTAAAAAATCTTTAAAATTGTAGAAGCGGTCACGTGACTGCTTTTTCTGAAATTAAAAGATAAATTTTTGACAGTCCACTATTTTTTTCTACAATCGATTGGCTTTTCGGATCGATCGGGCGTGTAGCTCAGCTGGTTAGAGCGCGTCTCTGATAAGGACGAGGTCCCAAGTTCAAGTCTTGGCATGCCCACCATTTACCGAAAATAGCAAAAAACCACCATAAAGGTGGTTTTTTAAAAGTATGCCTTGTTGCTTTAGTATTCTAAAGTTCTATTCAGTATAATCAGAAAGTTGCCCCCCCTCTGTTATAACTTTTTGAACGATTGGTGAGTTAAATGGAAGTGTAATATCTGGTGCAAATCGAGTATCCATTATATCAGCAACGCCACTCTCAAAAACAGTTCCCTCATCCAAATTTATTTCTAGGTGTCCACCACTTTTAAAAGTTATATTCATTGTTTTCCCCCTATCGTTGTTTATGGTTATAAATTGAATTTGTCCCCTAGCTCCTATTTTTTCACCCACATAGTTAGCAAGATTCACAAATTCTTCATGAGGCATTTCTTCAAAGTATCTACTATTTGGTTCTCGAATTTTTTCAAGAGTTTTCTCTGCCATCTTGGTACTCAGTTCTTCTTGTAATTTTGAACCTAATTCACGGATTGTCTGTTTTTCCTCATTCTTTTCGCATTTTTCACTACCTTTGTTTTCCCCTGAATCACACTCAGGGATTCTACTTAAACCAAATAAAAATTTCCCTAGTTTTTCATTGTCTTGAGAAAAAGACACCCGAGATTGATTTGATAAAACTTTCATGTTACTTTTTTATTATCGGATCATTATATCATAAATTAAGTAAAAATTCAAAACTATATTTTTTATTATAAATTCTAGAATATAACCGAACAAAAAAAGGAGTTAGAATAAGTTTGGAAAAAACTAATTACTCACCACTAGACTCCTGATTAGACTCTTTTTTTAGCAGAGAGGCAAATCCAAGTAGAAAAATAAGGGATTCTTGATCTTCAGGTTTCTCGAATTTATATTCTGTAAATAGTCTATCAAAATCATTCGTCCCATCATTTATAGGGGTAGTAATAGAGGAAGCAACAAGCGTATGAAAGTTTAACATCGCTTTTTTCTTTACACCATTTACGGTAACATATTTATAACCTTTTATATTCTCAAGGGTAAAGGTTGTTTTCTTGCGACCGTCTGCCTCATTTGTGATATTTTTATGAATACTAAAAGATAACTCACCACTTTCTCCGTTTTCGTCAAAGGTTGCATCATTTTTCTCTTCAGATAAGAGTTCTAGAATCGTAAAAGTGTTATATGTATCTAAAAACTCTCTTGAATTAGTTATTTCGCGTGCTTTTTCTGTATCTTGAGTTTGATCAGGAGAACAGTCAACTGTTTCATGTTTAAACAAAAATTTCCCTAGTTTTTCATTGTCTTGAGAAAAAGACACCCGAGATTGATTTGATAAAACTTTCATGTTACTTTTTTATTATCGGATCATTATACCATAAATTAAGTAAAAATTCAAAACTATATTTTTTAGCTTTTTTCAACAGACCTTCTCGAAGAGAAAAGAGTGTTTCATTATAAAAAATACTCAAAGAAGCCTCATTTCTGAGCTTGTTTTTTATGAATTACTCTACAAAATACGGGATACGATCATTAAAACCTACTCTATTCGGGCAAACAAAATTTCTGCTTGCCCTAGTGTTGTATCCTCTCCAAGCATTTTTTTCATTTTTGGGTGGGTTTCTGGTAAAACGACTTTTGCCATTTCTGTCAGTATTTCGAGTTTTTGCAATAATTGTGCAAAAACTTCACTAGCCTTATCGGTATCATATTTTGCCATTTTCCAAACTTCCGTTTCGTTCATCAACTCGTTTGCGGAATCAACAACACCAAAAAATAAATCAATCGAGGCCTTCAACTTCTTATCTTCTAATAGTTTATTAAATTTTTTTAGTTCATGGTCTGTGGCTAATGATTCATTGTTAACGGGCTTTACTCCATTTAGAAACTTATGAACTAAAATTATTACTCGGTTAAAGAGGTTCCCAACGCCACCAGCAAGCTTCGTTCGATAAAATTCTTCGAAGTTTCGTACCGCAAAGTCTCCATCGTTTCCAAACTCAAAACTCGAAAGTAATCCAGCTCGAAGCGCATCGTTCCCAAATTTTTTAGAAAGATCGAGCGGGTTAACAACATTGCCTAAACTTTTTGACATCTTTGTTCCGTCAATCGTGAAAAAACCGTGGGCAAAAACCGATTTTGGTGGTTTTATATCTGCAGCTAAAAGCATCGCAGGCCAGATAACGGTATGAAATTTTGTGATATCCTTTCCGATAATATGGGTTACAACGTTCCAAAAATCGGCTCGTCCATCCTGCTTAATTGCTGAGTAATAATTAATCAGAGCGTCAAACCATACATACACTTTATGAGATTTATCCATAGGGAGTTCAATTCCAAATTCCGCACTTTCTCGTGAAATAGAAATATCCTCCAGCCCACCTTTAATAAAGCTGACCATTTCATTCCTTCGTTTTTCAGGCATGAGTAAATCGTTGGCAAAAAGTTCTAATAGTTGATCTTCATAAGCGGAAAGTCGAAAAAAATAATTTTCTTCAGCCAGGGTTTGAGGGGCTTTTTTATGATCTGGGCAGTATCCATTTTCGTCAAGATCTGCTTCTTTAAGAAAAGTTTCACAGCCCGTACAATAAAGCCCTTTATATTCGCCTTTATAGATATCCCCTTTATTATAGATAGTATTGAAAATTTCATGTACCGTTTTGATATGTCGTTCCTCCGTCGTCCGAATAAAATCATCAAAGTCAATTCCTATTTTTTCCCAAGTATTTTTCCAATTAGCCGACATTTCTTCTAGGTACTCATAAATTTCTTGTTCCCGATCGGCAGCCGCATCAACGGTCTTTTGAGAATTTTCATCGGTTCCCGTGAGAAAAAAAACATTTTCTCGTCCGAGTTTCTCTCTCCAGTATCGAGCGAGTGTATCAGTGGCTAGAATGTTATAGGCGTGCCCAATATGCGGAATATCGTTTACGTAATAGATCGGAGTCGTGAGGTACATTTTTTGCATTTTCTTGTTCTAAAATAATTTATTTTGCCCCTGATCCATCATCACGTGATCGAGTAAAACGAGTGCTGTCATCGCTTCCAAGATGGGGATTGCTCGTGGTAATAAAATCGGGTCATGTCGTCCCGTAACGACTAAATCAACAGATTCCCCTTTTTTATTGACTGATTTTTGAGGAAGTGAGATTGAAGAAGTCGGCTTAATCCCAACACGAAACCAAATATCATCTCCCGTGGAAATTCCGCCCAAAATACCACCATTGGCATTTCGTTTGGTATGAATTTCATTTTGCGAACTATTTGCAACAAAGCTGTCATTCGCCTCGCTACCAAGTTTTTCGCAAAGTCCAAAGCCTTCTCCAACTTCAAACCCCTTTACCGCAGGAACCGACATCATTGCTTTTGCAAGTTCAGCTTCCAACTTTCCAAAAACCGGCATTCCCAGTCCCACAGGAGGGTTTTCCACTCGAACTTCAATCGTTCCACCGAGAGAATCACCACTGTCTCGAGCTGATTCCACCTTTTGCAATATATTTGCAAAATCTTCTTTAGAAGCCATTCTTAAAGGGTTTTCTTCAATATAGTCTTTGTCGACGGTTTCAAAAAAATCTTTTCCCACCGACCGAGTAAATCCATAAATTTCAAGGTTTGGGTATTTTTGTTTTAAAACTTTCTTAGCCACAGCACCTCCTATCACACGAGCAATTGTCTCACGAGCGGAACTCCGACCGCCACCTCGATAATCACGTATTCCGTATTTAGAAAAATATCCAAAATCCGCATGAGAGGGGCGAAAAATATCTTTAATGTTTCCATAATCTTGCGATCGCTGATTTTCATTTCGGACAATCACCGCTAAGGCTGTTCCCGTTGTCTTTCCTTCGAAAACCCCTGATAAAATCTCACACTTATCACTTTCTTTTCGAGGTGTGGTAATCTCTGATTGCCCTGGTTTTCGTCGGTCCAAATCTGTCTGAATATCTGATTCGGTCAATTCAATATTTGGCGGACAATTATCAATGATCACGACATTAGCCTGTCCATGACTCTCTCCCGCACTTGTAATTCGAAAAAAAGAACCAAAGGTATTATGCATCATCAGTAATATGCCATTTTAAAAGAAAAAAGTAAATTGAAAATCTGTTTCTTACGTTGATAAAAGATTGTTCACTGATATCCAAAAAACTAGTATATAAAACCGGGCTAAAACCTTTGAGTTCTTTGACGGAAAACCCTAAACTCAGCCTATGAAAACTTTTTCAGGAAGAGCGTGGAAAAAGGCCCCATTAGTTAAAAATACTGAGGATCTTATGGCTCTTTTACTTAAAAATCGAAAGCTTGAAACTCACGAACAAATCAGTGACTTTCTTAATCCAAAACTCTCAAAATTGCATGACCCCTATCTCATGCACTCTATGGATAAAGCGGTAAAACGTATTTTGGCCGCTATCGAGAATGAGGAAAAGATAATGGTTTATGGCGATTTTGATGCTGATGGCGTGACTTCTACGGTAATACTGGTTGATGGATTGCGAAAACTTGGTGCCAAAGTTTCTTATAGAATCCCCGAACGAAATACGGATGGGCATGGGCTTAAAACCTATATTCTCGACGAAATCGCAACCAAAGAGGTTAGCCTGATAATTTCTTGTGACTGTGGAATCAATGATAAAGCTCAGGTTGATCATGCTGTTTCACTTGGGATGGATGTTATCATTTCCGATCACCATCACCCAGAACCAGAGAATTTCCCAAACCAGGCTCTCTCCGTGCTTAACCCTCACAATAACCACTGTGATTACCCTGAAACGGTACTTTCTGGAGCAGGCATTGCTTTTAAGATTATTACCGCCCTCGCCCAAGAACAAATTAACAATCCAAACGAATTAAGTGATTTTCTAACCCCTTATCTAGAGATTGCCGCTATCGGTCTGATTGGCGATTGTATGCCGTTAACGGGAGAAACACGGATCATAACACATTTTGGACTTCAAAAGATAAAAGAAACCAGTTGGTCTGGACTGGCTAAACTACTCGAACGAAATGGTATTGATCCCAGTAATATTGATGCGGAAACAGTGGGGTTTTATATTGCCCCAAAGATCAATGCGGCCTCAAGACTCGGAGATGTTTTAAAGGCTTCTGAACTGTTTCTTGGAAATCCAAGTCGAAATTACGAACGTCTCACTTACTTGGAAAAGCTAAACAATGAACGTCGTACACTGACGAAAAAACACATCGACCAAGCACAACCGAAGATTGAAAAAAATGTTTCTTGTCAATTTATTCATGACAAGGACTGGACAATCGGTATTCTGGGGCTTATGGGATCGGCATTATCGGAAAAGCTAAATCAGCCTATTTTTGCTGGTGCTGAACAGAAAAATGGAATGGTTAATTTTAGTGCCCGAGCTCC
Organism: uncultured Candidatus Peribacteria bacterium; assembly: GCA_964468965.1. Lineage (GTDB taxonomy): Bacteria > Patescibacteriota > Gracilibacteria > UBA4473 > UBA4473 > JALWQU01. The sequence continues at coordinate 35,836 of CAYXXA010000002.1, read as the reverse complement.
TGACGGGTTTTCTATTATTGATGGAATGAAAGCCTGTGATGTTAAACTTTTTGAAGGATTTGGTGGACACAGAGGTGCTGGAGGATTTCAGGCCAAAAAGAAAAACCTTCCCATAATAAAAAAACAGCTTCAAGACTACTATGATAAAGTCGAACCAAAAACGATTTTAATCCCTGTTGAAGCCTATCTTTCTCCCGAACTTATCAACTTTGAACTAACGGATTTTTTAAATCTTCTTGGTCCTTTTGGTATGGGAAACCCCAATCCAAACTTTGTATTGAAGAAGGTTAAGTTAGTGAATGTAAAAACACTCGGTAAAGAAAATGATCACCTCAAGTTAACCGTAACGAGTGAAAGGAAATCCTTTGAATTAGTTGGCTTTTTTATTGGTAAGTATGCTCAGAAGTTAAAGATTGGAAATTACTATGATGTGAGTTTCAACCTTTCTGAAAATTTTTGGCAGGGACAAAAACGGCTTCAATTGAAATTGATAGATATTCGAGTACGCTTAAACTGATGAAGTTTAAAATCCATGACATTCCCGTTCAAGTTTTCCTTGGGGTTCCCCACGAAGAGCGTGCAACAAAACAGGAAATTCTCGTTTCACTAACATTTAAGTTTGATACTCAAAAAGCCGAACAATCGGATGATATCAAAGACACTATTGATTACTTTCAGATCTATCAGTTCGTCCAGCAGTTTCCAGCCGAAACCTCTTTTTGTCTACTGGAACACTTCCACGCGAAACTTGGGCAATCCCTCAAAAAAACCTTTCCTGATATAAAAAAATGGGAAATAAGAGTTCAAAAATTTCCCTTTGAAGCGGGAAGTGTTAGTCTTTCTTCCTAGCAAAAAAACCACTACTTCCTTAAGAAATACTGATTTTTTCTGGAGCCACCTGTCGGAATCGAACCGACGACCTGCGGGTTACAAATCCACTGCTCTAGCCAGCTGAGCTAAGGTGGCGACTTCTATCGCTTTTTTTGAGGAAAAAGCCAAATGATATTAAAAAAATGAAAAACAAATGCAAATTTTTTTAGGCTGTCTTTTCAAGACTTATTTAGAATATATTTCTTGATTTACCAGGATCTTTTTTAGTATTATTCGTGATAATAAATTTTTTTCGATTAAACTATGAAGGATATGGAAAAAATAGAACTTCACTCCGACCGACTAACCTACCGAATCTTAAATCAATCGGATATTGCGGATCTTTTCACTATTATTCAGCAGTACCCAGAACTGGCGGATTTTATGACATGGAATCCACCGAAAGATTTACAAGAAGCCCGGCAAAAGCTTTTACAAACACGAGACCCGAACGATCTTAATTTTGGTATTTTTGAAAATAAGACTCTTATCGGTCGAATCACTATTCGAAATTTTCAAGAAGTTCAGCAAGATGCTCGAAAGGATTCTGCATTTATTAGTTTTTGGCTTAGTCCAACAGCTCAGGGGAAAGGTTTTGGTACTGAAGCGCTTAGAAGAATTTGTCAGTTTGGGTTTTTTGAAAAACGTTTACGAAAAATATTTGCAGGATTTTTTGAAGGAAATATTGGATCAGAAAAGTTGCTCCAAAAGGTCGGATTTCGTAAGATTGGCTTACTCAAAAAACACTACCTCAAAAATGGTGTTTATCATAATTCTATAAGGTATGAATGTCTTCGTGAAGACCTAAAGTAATGAAATTTAATCTATTTAATAAACTCAAAAAACTTATCTGGAAAAAGAAACATTTTCCTAAAAATATTATTGTAACCGCTACTCACGGAAGTTTTAAAATTCCACTTTCGATCTTTCCCAAGCTTTCTCCTTATTACCAAACCTCACCCCGACTGTTATTAAATTTCTCTGATTACGGAACAAAATATTTGATAGAAGACGTTCCAACGGATCAAAAGGTTATTCCACAGTATGGACGACTTATTGGTGACCCAAACCGAGCTAAAAATTCCCCTGATCTCATCCGGTTTAAGGACTTTGGTGGTAACTGTATTTTCTCGGAAAAGTTTGAAAAACGGCTAACAACCTCTTGGTTTCATAGTTTCTGGCTCAATAAAATCCTTAAACTATCCTATCACCCTTATTACAAAAGTATTTTTAAAACAATTGAACGAACGATTAAAAAAGTGGAAAATAAAGATCGTCCCATTCTTCTAGTTGATGTTCATGATACGGGAAACCTTATTCTTGGTCCGACAAAATCAAAGGATCGTAAGCGAGTTGGGCTTTTTCAGATGCCCAAAGTAATTATTTCCAATGCCCCAGATGAAGAAGTAGAAAATGGATGTTTTGGAACCGCTCCTGATTATCTAATGGAAATTTTTCAGGAAACACTGGCTCGAAAACTAAAATTTGAACGGGAAGATGTTAAAGTAAACCACTTGTTTTATGGTGGGAATATTATTCGTACCTTTGGGAACACGCAAAAAAACGAAAAGCTTCGAAAGCTACTCAATGGAAAAAAAATATATACCATTCAGGTGGAGTTTGATCGAGGACTTTATATAAACGAATCTACCCAACGGCCAATTCGAAAAAAGGTTAAACAGGTACAAAAAGCTCTCATGGAAACACTTATTGAGTTGGAATCCTCTATTATTGCGGTAACGCAAAGTGCTGATGAAAAAGAAACTGTATAAGAAGCCCTAGAAAATATCTTCGACTGTTCTTTGTCCAGAAGCTGTTGTTGATTCTTTATCAAGAGCGAAAAATTGTCCCCAAGATTTTTCGCCAATTTGTTTTCGTCCTTCTTTTCCAAACTTTCCCATTGTTGTAAAAATAGCTTTTTTGTGAGGTGGGAATTTTTGTATAAAAGCCATGAACTTGTCTAAATCACTTCTCGTGTTAACCGTTACCGCGAACTTGTAAATCACAGGATTAAGTGCTCGCATCGACTGCAATATTTCCTTTAGATTATCCGAAACACCATTGAAATCGTGAAAACTCAAGATTAACTTTTTAGTATCAATTTTTTCAATGGCTTCTTTTTTGTTCTGTGTAATATCAAGATCCACAAAGCGTCCTCCTGACAACAAAAACTTCTTTAATTGCTCAACTCGATCTATTGAGTTTCCTACAAAATGTCCTTTTTCTTGAATCTGTTTACAAACCGCCAAAAATTTCATTTTCCCTTTTTCAAAAGTCTTAAATTTTTTAAAGAAGTCGTCTGAAACTTGATCAATCCATACTTCAATAATATCAGCACGGTTATTAATTTTAGAAACCAAATTTTTAAATTCTTTAAAGTTTCGAGGACGAATCGGACAAATAATTTTCATGATTTTCGTGGATTAGACTTCCCTTTGTATTTTTGGAAATACTTCACCATTGAAACCAAATGGATCCAAAATGTTTTCTTAAAAATAGCCGTTAAAACATGTCCACCAGAGAGTCGTTGTTCTCCATGTAATGCTGTTGCTTTTGGGTCAAGCATAACAGATTTATGCTGTCTCCAACACTGACGACAAAGGTCGGTATCTTCCATAAAAAGAAAAAAATTCGGATCAAAACCGCCTAGTTTTTTAAAGAAAGACTTCTTCATCACTAAAAAACTTCCTTGTGCCCAATCAATGGGAAATGCTTTTTTACGTTCTATAGTTTGGGTTTCGGGATTTAGTACTAACCGTCTTCCAAAAAGTTCTAAGACCGTTGGAAACTGGCGACCATTGCCCAGATAGTCCCCATTTTTTCCTAGTAATTTAGGAACGACAATACCTATGTTTTTCTTTGTTTTTAGGGTAGTTATTAGCGATGAAAAACAGTTGTCCTTAATTTCAATATCTGGATTCATAAAAGCTAATATTTCTCCTTTAGCAAATAGTGCTCCCTGATTGGAAGCGCCTCCGAATCCGATATTTTTATTCAGTGGAATAATAAAGACTCCTGCCTCATTTTTAAAATAAGCTTCTAAGACTTTAGACTCTTCCCGTGGAGAATTATTATCGACAATAATCCATTCAAAATCTTTAAAGTTTTGTTTTTTTAAGCTTTTCCAACACTGCTTAAGTGCGTTAAAATTTCGATAATTGACCGTGATAATTGTGATCATTCATCGTGAGTTTAAAGTTTTAAGTTCAAAGTTCAAAACCTTTCCGGTTTTCCCCTTCTCATTCTTTCGATCTTAGAAAATTATAAACGATTCACGAAAAAATAGGAGTTGGCATAGAAACAAATAACTACACATTTTTTTGTAAAATACGGAATTTTACAACGATCTTAGTTTCCTGCTGTAAGAAAAAACCGAATAATAGTCCAAGAGGAGAAGGCAATAATAAGTCCAATAGCAACAAATTTGATAATATTCTTGGCACTTTCTACTCGTTCTTCATCACCAAAGTGGGCGATCATAGAAATTCCAGCCCAGACGATAGCTAAGACACCTAATACTCCAATAAATCCAAGAATCCAGTTTATCCAGCTGACAAGAATGATAAGGTAAGGTTTTGCATTGATAGGTTTTATTTCTTCCCCTCCGGTCAGTGCACCAACAATAGACTGGGTTAGAAGGATAACGGCAATTCCGATAATGACATATATAATTTTCTTTTTAGCTTTACTCATTTGTTCATCATCACCACCACCAATGATGAGCTGGAAAGCACTGACAATTAAAACAAGAACGCCGACAGGGACAACAAAAGTTAGTAAAAAATTTACCAACCCATTGATCTGAATAAGTGCTGATTGGGCAAACCATGAAGTATCTGCTCCTTGAAGGATCTCTCCTTGTGTTCCAAAGAAAACATTGTCAATGAGGCTTGCCGATATGAGAATGATCATAAATCCAGCAAAGATTCCAAAGACTTCGTTTTTTCTTTTTTTAAAGGCTTCTTCATCGGTTCGAACTAAGAGAAGATAGATTCCAGACCACATTAAAAGAACGATAGCAATAGGAAGCAGTAACTTTTTGAGGTACTCAATGATACTTTCTATAATACAACGGATTTCACGATTCTGACAGGATCGACCGTCAATGCTAATGTTACTGTAATCTTTGATATCTAATTGTTCTCCAAGAAGCTCTCGATTACCACTAAAGACACTTCGCGAATCGACAACGGCAAAACTTGTTTCGCAGACAAAGCTGATACTCATAATAGAAATAACGAAGCTGAGAAATATTTTTGACATATAATTTAAACAAGAAATCGAACGATAGTATAAGCTGAATAGGCAATAATAAGTCCTACAATGCTAGCGATAATCATTTTTTTGGCACGTCCAGTTATCTCTTCATCTCCAAAACTAATAATGTAGTAAAGACTTGAAAGGACTAACATAAAGAGAGCTGCTCCAGCGATAAAAGTGAGAATAAAGTTTATAATTCCTACAGCTTCGATAACTAGACCTTCGGCCTGAATACCAACACCACCGGCACTGAGATCAATCCATCGCTCAAGTGATTCAGCCATGATAATTAGAGCAATGGCAAAAAGGAATATTTTTACAAACTCTTTTTCTTTTTGAATGACGTCATCTTCACCTCCACCAACAATGAGGGCAAACCCAGACCGTACTCCAGCGAGAAGGGCAACCCCTCCAACGAGATATTTTAAGAAGGTAATAATCTTCCGGATAATCTCAACAAACTGATTAACGCCATCATTGGTATCCAAAGCCCCAGTTGAAACGGGGTCAAAGACATTGAATGCCACATATTCAGCGATGGAGATAATGAGTAGTCCTAGAATAATCCATCCAAATTGTTGTTTATACTTTGATAAGTTTTCCTCTTCCCCTCGAGAAAATATAAACTTAGCACCAAGAATACTGAGCCAGATAAGGGCAATGGCAGCCATAATATAGTTAATGACAGGGATTATAGCACTGTCTGGCCCTACTAAATTTCTAAAGGCATACTTAATACCACCGCGTCCTTGTCCATCACCGATAGTTTTTATGATGCGATTATTTTTAATAGCGTGATCGTAGTTCTTTATATCTGGAAGTTTGAGAGTTTTTCTGCTCTTTGTTGAGGAGGTACTTGTTTTAGTATTGTTTTTTGGTGTGGTTGAATTGGATGTTGTTTGTCCTATTTCCCAGTTTGGCATTATATCGTCATAACTCCCCGAAGCATCATCGGCAAAGGAAGTTTCTGTGATAATACTTCCAGAAAGGATAAGAAGGGCTAGTATATATTTCACCATTCCCTTATTATAGCGAAAAAAGAAACTTTCCGCAATTATTTTTGACAAAAGTATTTTTGTTTTTAGAATCTGTTGGCGTTTAGCTCTTTTCGATTTATTAAGTATTATCATGTTAGCTTGGATTTTGATTCCGATTGGGATTGCTATGATTGTTTATGCCAGGAATATTGTAGAGTATACGGGAGAGATTGACTTTGCCGAAAAACTATTTCTACAAGGTGGGACTTACACTTTTGTAAAACTCTTTGGACTTGGACTTTCAATTCTATCCTTCATGTGGGCAATGGGGGGATTACAGCCATTGCTTATTTCCTTTTTTGGTCCATTATTTGGGCGTTGATAGTACATTTACCACACAAGTTCTCTTTACGGGGCTATAGCTCAGCTGGCTAGAGCACCTGCTTTGCAAGCAGGGGGTCCAGGGTTCGAATCCCTGTAGCTCCACCAAAAAAACTTGTCGAAAACTATCCGCAACGGGTCGGTAGCTCAGTGGTAGAGCATCTGGCTTTTAACCAGTTGGCCGGCAGTTCAATCCTGCCCCGACCCACCAAAAACATCAATAAACGGTACTCTCCCTTTTTACACACCTTTTCTAAGAAGAGTTTTTTTGCTTGAAAAGAAGTTCCTCATTTATGGGATTTTTTTTAAGAGTCTTACACCAATAAGTTTAATATTCCGCCTGCTAGCAAGGGAACGAAAATATTATCATCAATGTAGAATTTTCCAAGACGGAAGGGAAAGGTTTCCGCAAATATAGCAATGGTAGAAGCTGTCAGGGCTGGAACAAAGGGGACAAAAAACTGGGCGGCAAACGTTCCAAAGGCTATTCCTAATAAAATTCCTGAAATATTTTTTCGTTTATTCCATGGCATTCGGATTACATTTTGGAGTTTTCTGGTAAATAGGTGGTTAAGACTATCCCCAACAGATAAAATTAAAATAGCAGCATAGGCAATTTTTACATCAAAAAGCAAGAAACAGAGAAATATACCCAAAAGAAAGTAAAAAGCGCCTCTTCCTGGAAATTTTTTATCCCTTGGTCGGTCGAAAAGATTGAGTATTTTTGTAAGAAGTTTAAGTTTTCCATACTGTGAAGCAAAGGAAACAAGTAAGCCGATGACCAGAATAGCTCCAATACCATGAAGATCGAGAAAGCCTTTCCAGTGGGCAAAAACAAAGCTGATACCAAAAATAAAGTGAAAAGATTGTCGACGAAATTCTAGGTTTTTCTTCCAGAGAAGTTTAATCCATTTTTGCATTTCTGGGTGCGAGAAAAAAGCACCAATGAGTCCTCCAAGAAAGATCCCACCAGCAATATCTGAGGGGAAATGAACCATTTCATAAACCCGAGAAAATCCCATAAAAATAGCAAAAAATGCCCAAAGTACACCGAGTATTTTGGAAACTCGCCAGAGAGGAATCAACAAGGCAAAAGCTGTAGCCGTGTGTCCAGAGGGAAAGGAAAAGCTCCCCGCGTCTACTAGTGGTTGGAGATCCATAACTTTAAATGGGCGAGGGATAGCAAAAAGTGATTTTAAAATATAAGCCAATATCCCCGTTGTGGCAACGGCAAAAAAGGCTGGGATCATTTTGGTATGATGTTCGGGGTGTTTCCACATGCGGTATAACATGACGACCCCAAAAGTACCAAGAACAATATAGAGTAAACGTTCAGTTACAAAAACAGTTAACGTGTCTAGAATTTCACCACGATAGGGTTCAAAAAATCCGTAGATTCTATAATCAAGGTAGCGTCCAATAGCATAAAGCAGAAGCCCTAAACCTAACCAGTAAAAACCTTCTTTATAAATCAAAGTAAAGTCTACTCGAGGAAATCGATTAAAAAGAAATCTCACGCGAACAGTTTAGAGAAATTTTACGTATCAAAAAGAAAATTTATCGAAATTATAGCGACGCTAAGTTGTTCTTTATTTATTTTTTGAGGGAATAGGTATTTTACTCTATACTTACAAGGAATTTTAAAACTCAAAAAATGGAGCTAAATGAAATCAATCATCTTCTCACTCGTGGCGTTTCGGACGTTGTTGTTCGGAAAGAATTAGAGGAAAAGTTAAAATCGGGGAGGGTTCTACGGATCAAACTGGGAATTGATCCGACAGGAACAGACCTAACGCTTGGTCACGCGGTGGTTTTTAAAAAGTTAGCGGATTTTCAGAAATCGGGACACCAGGTGTGTTTTTTGTTTGGGAACTTTACAGCAAAAATTGGGGATCCAACAGGGAAAGATAAGACTCGAAAAGTTTTAACTGACAAAGAAATCGAGGAAAATTCTAAAAAATACTTAGAACAGGCTGGGAAAATTCTCGATATTGAACGGTGTGAGATCTTTCATAACTATGATTGGCTTTCTAAGATGAATTTTGAAGAGGTTTTAGAGCTAGCGGGAACCTTTACGGTTGCACAAATGCTGGATCGAGATATGTTTCAAAAAAGGATAGCTGAGGGAAAGCAGATTAACCTTATTGAGTTCTTTTATCCACTTATGCAAGGATATGATTCGGTTCCCATGAATGTTGATATTGAGTTAGGTGGTAATGATCAGCTGTTCAATATGCTTGCAGCACGACCGATTCAAAAACATTTTGGAAAAACCCCACAAAACGTTATCACGACAAAACTACTAGTGGGAACGGATGGAAAAGAAAAAATGTCTAAATCACTAGGGAACTATATCGCGTTGAGTGATAGTGCGAATGAAATGCTTGGGAAAATCATGTCGATTCCTGATACAGCAATGATGGAATACTTTGAGTGTTTGACGGACATAGAGCTAGAAGAGGCACAAAAAATGATTGAAACCAATCCGCGAGATGCAAAACTTCAACTTGCCAAAACGATTATCACTTGGCTTGATTCAGCAGAAGCTGCCGATAAGGCCGAACAAGACTTTCTACAAAAGTTTGTAAAAAAGGAAGTACCAGACGGTATCCCAACTTTTGAAGTTTCAGAGAACTCCATCGGGATTCTCAATTTAATTTCTCACGTTTGCGGGTTTGCGAAGTCAAATGGAGAGGCTCGTCGGTTGATCGTTGGTGGGGCGGTTTCAATTGACGGAGAAAAGATTACCGACCCTACGATGACCGTTAAAATTAGTAGAGAACTAGTGCTGAAAGTAGGAAAACGAAACTTTGGGCAAGTGAAAAAGGTCTAGGAGCTTCATCTATAATCCAATGCTTTTTAAAATTCACGCTCAAAGAGGCCCTTCGTGATTTATTTTAAAACCTTGTACTTCAAACACAAAACATCCTCTGATATTTTTTTCATACCTAATAAAGTTAAGTTCATCTCAATGTCTTCGGTGAAAAGCCCAATACCTGATCCAAAAATCTTCGGACAAATGGTCACAACGATTTCATTGATAGCGTTAGCTCTGGCAAAAAGACTATTTATCTGTGATCCTCCCGCAAGGATAACTTCTGTAAAATTTTCCGTTTCGAGTTTTTCTAGAATTTCATGAGGGGTCTTATTAGTGAATTCTAAGTTTTTCCATTCAGATTTACGGTGTTTACTTCGAGTAATGATAATATTTTTCCGATCGGGGAGCGGTTTGCCAATCGTATCAAAAGTTTTCGAACCCATGATCAAAACTCCTGCTTTTTTAGTCATTTCAACAAAGAGTTTTTTATCTTCTTTTCCTGTCCAGTCAGGAAAGTGATCAGCATCTTTCCCAATTTTCCCGTCTAGGGTAATTGCCATGAGGAGTGTTACTTTCATAGTATGAGTTTTAGGTTTTCCGTTCGAAATTCAAAGATTTTTAAGGGAACATAGTTCTGTAATGATACTTTAGTTTACTCAGTATCTCAATCACTTTGGAAAGTTTTATTAGGTTTTAGAATAAACTTGTTCTTTCCTCGCTGATCAGGTGGTGTTATCTATTTTGCAATCCCCTCATACCTTGCTTCACGAATAACCGCTACTTTGACTTCACCAGGATAAGAACACCCTTGTTCAATTTTTCGGGCAATCTCAAAAGAGAGTCTTTCAGCTGTAAGATCGTCAACCTCTTTTGCATTTACAAATATTCGAATTTCTCGTCCAGCTTGAATGGCAAATACTTTTTCCACTCCGGAAAAGCTTCCTGCAATAGCCTCAAGTTCTTTGAGTCGTTTGATGTACTTCTCCATAGTTTCTCGTCGTGCACCAGGTCGTGAGGCAGAAATAGCATCAGCCGCTTGTAGAATCCGTGATTCAATAGTTTCGTATGGATAGTCCTCATGATGAGATCGCATAGCAAGGATGATACGTTCATCAATTCCAAATTTTTTCAAAATATCATTTCCAATAACGGCGTGTCCCCCCTCGACTTCATGAGAAACCGCTTTTCCAATGTCGTGGACGAGTCCAGCTTGTTTACAGATTTCTGGATTGGCACCCGGTAAATCATTGGCAATAGCTTCGGCAATATAAGCCACTTCCATAGAGTGTTGGAGGACATTCTGACCATAAGAGGTTCGAAATCGTAGTCGTCCTACTAGTTTCAGAATTGGGTCTGGAAATCCAGTTATGCCAAGGTCATAGGAGGCCTTTTTACCAAGGTCTAAAAGGATTTTATCTGCTCGTTCCTCCGCCTTTTTGACGGCTTCCTCAATTCGTGATGGATGAATTCGTCCATCTTTAATTAGTTCTTCTAGGGCAATTTTTGCGACGTATCGTCGGAAAACATCAAAAGAAGAAATAGTGATCGTTCCAGGAGTATCATCAACAATAAGATCAACGCCTGTAATCATCTCAAAGGCATTGATATTTCGTCCTTCTCGCCCGATAATTTTCCCCTTAATGTCATCGGAATCAATCTTAACCACGGATATAGTTGATTCAGAAGTGACAGAGCTGGCATAACGCTGAATAGACTGAACAATAATATTAGCGCCTTCTTCGTCGGCAGCGGTTTCCATAAGTTCGACTTTTTTTCGCATTGATTCGGCTAATTCAGTAGAACACTGATCTTCTACTCGCTGTAATAGTTCTTTCTTGGCCTCAACTTTTGATAGTTTAGCGATAGCCTCTAGTTTTTGTGTTTGTTTGTCTAGTTGTTGATCTAGTCTTTGCTGTTTTTCATCTAGTTTTCGAGCCGCCTCCTCATATTCTTCTCGAGCTTTTTCCATTCGCTCCTCCTTTTTCTCAAGCACATCTTCCTTTTTAGCTATTCGTTGATCAAACTGTTCTTGCATCTTCGTGAGACGATCCCGCATTTGGTGTTCTTCACGTTTGGTGTTTTCTCGTAAAATTTCAATTTGATGTTTTCCATCGGTTATAATTCGTTGGGCCTCTTCCTTCGCATTTTTTCGAAGCATTTCTGCCTCTCGTTGTGCTGCCTCTTCTAGAATTTTGGCTTTTGGCTTCGTGACGACATAGGTAATCAAAAGACCACCAAGAAAACCGAGAAGTCCGGTTATGATAATTGTAATATCCATTTGATTCTTTTAAGTAGTTAAGAAAGAAATGGGTTGTCAAAATACTTTGTGTTGTCGGCTGAAAATTTAGATTTCTCCTAGTTGTAATAAATTGAATAATCTGGTGCCGTTTTTTATAAAAAAAATGTGGACTAAAGTATCGTTCAAACCCTTTCAGTCTCTATACTATTGTGTATTAACTAAAAGTCAAGAATCTAGTTTTTTTTTCTGGCAGTTTTTACAGATACCAAAAAAACCAAGATGAACTTTTTTGAGTAAAAATTTTTTTTCTTGTGCTAGTTGTTCGGCAATAGCTGATTTATAATCTAGGAATATTTCTTCAACACGTTGACATTGATCACAGATTAAAAAATGATGCTCATCAGTGGTATTTTCTGGGTAGCTACAAACTTTCCATCGTCGTTCAAAAGCATGAATGAGATGAGAAGATTCTAATCGTTCAAGGATTCTGTAAACAGTTGAGGTATTAATGATTTTTTCTTTCTGTTTAAGTTGACGCTGTATAGCTCGTACCGATAACATCGTCTCAGCTTCTTCTAATAGGTTTAAAATAGCTCGTACGGCGACTGTTATGCGCCAATTTTTTTGAGTGAAGTAGTCCACTGCTTTTTCAGTAAATGTTTTCATTTTTATTTTTTTGCAATAATGTAGTATAAAGTTTAAAAAACCTTTGCAGTACTAAGTATTACAAAAATGCAATAATATTGCAAAAGTAAATTTAAAAAGAAGCAGTTTATTTAAAGATCAACTGGCGTATAGTTGATTTTTACTGTAGTTGAGGCTTTTTTCCCATTGGGTCCGAAAGCCGTAATGTGATAAATATTTTCGCCAACTTTCATGTTCCCGTGAAGTCCGTTGTTAACGGCGGTATAGGAAAATTTTGTATCGCCCGGACTAAACCGTTTAAGCTTATATCGGTTAACTTCTACCGATTGAGTTTGGGGGTCAACGGTTCCTTTTATACTAATAGCAGGTTGAGCGGTTTGATGAATACCATTAGCATCAAAGGTTTCAGGGCTAGTAATAACGATATCGGAAAAATTGCTAGGAGTAGTGGATTGAGTTACTTCTTTGGGGAGAGTTTCTGTAATTGAGGCTGTTTTTAGGGGTGTTTTTTTTATAAAATTACTACCTTCGTAGTTTATCTTGAGTACGGTTGGTATCGAACGTTTACCATCTTGGGTGATTGTAACGATAGAATAGGTGTTTTCTCCGTGAACGAGTGTTCCCCATTCCACTCCGGCGAAGTAGCGCCACTTTTTGTCACCAGGAGTAAACCGCGTGAGGGCAAATCCATTTACCTCTATCTGAAAAGCATTTAAGGGGGCGGTTCCTTCTATGGTAATTCGGTTTTCGGAGGAGGGAATAGTGATTCCGTTTTTTGGAGTGATAACGGTAGGCGATTCAACTTCGGAGGAGGCGTTAGCAGAGGAGTCAGGATTATTACTTGGTATTGTTTTTTGTGATTCAATACGTGTTTTTATCTTCTGTGCCTCCTGTGGAAAGAAGACTTCAAGATTATCCAAATGCCACTCTGATTCAATGAAGCCTGTATCAATAATAGTAAGTATTTCTTTGTTTTGTTGTAATTGTGCAATAGTTTCATCATTAATGATTACCTCTTGACCAACACCAAGAGTAACTGAGATTGGGTGTTTATCTTTTTCTTCTCCATTGAGAATATTGATTGTAAGGTCTCCCTTAATAAGTCGAACGATATCTTCTTCTGCATTGTGGGAGAGGTCAAAGGTGGCGGATTTAGTGTATAAATTTAGGCGATCAGTCTGAACTTGAAATTGAGAATTCTTTTCTTTAAAAGCATCGCCAGAGGTTTTTGCCCAAATCTCTCCACTATTGAGTTTTAACTGTACAATTTTTTCCTGATTACTTTTTTCTTCAAGGTTTAAGACTTGGACTTCTGTATTAGGGGCTAGGAAAATGGTATTACTGTCAAATATATCAAGAGAAGCTTTTCCTTTTTCGTTAGTACGAATAGATTCATTAGGCCAGAGTTTTTGTTCGGAAAAAGCAAGGCTCCAGTTAGAGTTGTCTGGGAGGCGGAACGAGGCTTGCCCTTTTATAATCTGAACTTCAGCACTGGAAGGTTCTGTGCTGATACTAGAAAAAACAGAAGCCACTATTTGGAAAATGGACCATAAAATAAAGCCGATAATAATAAAAAATAGAATCAAAGGAATTGGGTTCTTCCTTTTTTTTCGATGATACATGGACCGCCGTCGATTGTTTCTATATCGCATACAAGTAGCATTGTGTAAAAAATAGCAATTTTGGCAAGTCTTTTTCTTTGAGGGAGTGGGGTATCTTAACTAGAATGTAAAGGATATGTTATATGCAAAAATAAAACAGTGTATTTATTTAATTTTCTTGGGACTTCTTTTTATCATTGACAATGGGTCTGCTAAGAGTTTGATTATCAGGGATTTTAAACCTCCAGAGACGAGTAAAGTGGTTTGGATGGATTCCATTACGGTTAGTAGTATGAAGTTAGATTTTTTTCGACAGACAAAAGCTGGTCAACTCGTTGGTCGTGTTTTTGGACTCCCTCAGGCGACAATAACGAAGGCTCGATTTCAGTTAAGGGATAAGGCTGGGGCTATTTTTTTTGAAGAGAAAGTGGACTTATCCGCTATAAAACAAGGAAAACTTCGCTTTGACCTTGATATAAAGGACGTCAAGATTACACCAGAAACAGTTCTTACTTTTGAGATTTATGGAAAACGAGACAGACTTATGGGGCGCGTAGAGCAAAAAGTTCCTCGACAAGAAAACTTCACAAAAACAAAGATATCCGCCTTGTCAATAAAGTTAGTAGATGGCCATCGAATAGTTTCCTTTTTAGTTGAGACAGAAGCCGATACTTCTTTGTTTACACCAGTGGTAGAATTATACGACCGTACAGGTAAAAAGTTGCAAAAAACGGTTAAAGGGGGGGCCTTATCTTCTGCTTCGTCGATTGTTCATATCACTATCCCGGAACCAGCTACTCCACAGGTTTATACGATTAAGGCTTTTTTACAGGATAAAAATGGTGAAAAAAGTGGAGGGACTCTTGAGGGGCACTTTTATGTTGAGGGGCTTTTTGCTCAAATTAACTATTTCGATCTTCTTGAGGAAGATTTAAAATCGAAAAAAGTGAGTTTTGTTTTTGCTGGAACAACTCTTCCTGTGGGAGATATTAAAGCTAGAATAAGAGTGGTGCAAAAATGGGAAAATGAAGAAGTGGCAGAGCTGAAAGATGAGAAGTTGCTGAAGGTAGCGAAAAACGGGAATTTTAAGGGGGGATTTACTTTTACTTTAACACAAAAGGCTAGTATTTTTGTGGCTGACATTGAGCTAAGTAAAAAGGGGAAAGTTATTGGACAGAAACATCTAGAACGAAAAATGTTTATCGACCCAAGTATATTGGATGGCATTGAGGCGCAAAAGAAAAGTAAAGCACTCGAGGGGAAAATTGAAAAAGTTAAATGGTGGGTGCGAAAAGACTGGTTTCTTTATGGAGGGGGGGCGTTAATACTCTTTTTAATTGCTATTAATGGATGGCTTCGTCTACACCGAAGATTCTTTATGATTTTTGTAGGGGTTTTTTTTGTTACAAGTCAGGCACTGGCTTTCCCGACGTCTGGAGTAGGTGCACAGTTGTGGTGGAAGTATCCTGTAACGTCTTGGTTTTTTAATCCTAATCCAGATACAACAGGAGTCCCCAATGCAGGGTTTGGGAATTATGCTAAAGTACGGATGAGTGGGAGTATTCTGAGTAGTTTGCTTTTAGATTCGGCACCATTGTTTGCACCAGCTAATACAAAACCAGGATTTACACTTGTTCATTTGACAAAGGGAACACAGGAGGGGTACGTGGCAATTGATATGACAGGAGATTTTAATGCCTCAACGGGGAATGGGTTTTCAGTTACCGATAATGTTCGTTTTGAGTTTGAGCTGAATACGGAGGCAGACACACTTGTTGACGCGACACCACTAAAAACTTTTTTGACGGATGGAGATTGGGATTATGAGGTGTACTTCTGTATAGGAGGGACTGGGGTATCTTGTTCTGGAGGGGTTTGGTATGGTTCAACAGCGCGAACACTAAAGATCGATCAAACATCACCTATTTTAAACTTCAAATACGATAACAATCCCCAGCAAAGGCTTCACAAACCGCGTGTTGAGGCGGCAGAAACTTTATTAGCGACTAAAATAAATACTCGTGATGCGGCGAGAGCAACACTCCTTTCCAAAGAGTCTGAGCGAAATCAAAAAGCAGATATTTTATCTGATAAGAAGAATAGAATAGAACCCTATAAGTCCATGAAAAAAGATAAATTAATAACAAAAAAAGGGATTATTGCTTTTAAAATAAAACAGATAAATAGTTCTTTCATGGAAATAAATCCCTTTAGTAAACCACTATCTTGTATGCAACTTTTTGCAATAAGGAGAGATTCACTTATGTCATTAATGGAAGTTAATAGTCTATGTGCTCTGCGAAATCACTTACTCAGTGACTATACAACGGTTTCTCATGATATTTCAGCGATTACAGCGGAATTACAAGCTCTTAATGTGGATATTGACTTATTGACAACACAAGTATCAGCGCTAACTTCTGAAATTGAGTCAATTCAGGCAACAATAACAACTTTAGAGGACTCAACGATTCCCGATAGTATTCCCGATCTTCAACAACGGATTAAAAGTGTAAAATCACTTTCAAAATCAAAAGCGGAAGGCATTTTGCTGAATTTTACTTGTAATGAGTCATTAGGGAGTAATTGTATGAAGTCAAACTACGAGATTCACGTTCGGGGGAATTTCTGTGATGATTCTACAATTTGTGATACGACAGGAACTCGAAAAATAAAAGTTTGTGATAAAGCGGGAAATTGCATTGATCCAGAAACACACGCTAACGATATCGATTGGTACGATGCGGTAAAGCCCGAAGTCCCAACAAGAACACTTCCATCAGGATTAGTTCGGGCAAGCGAGAGTCAAGCTTTTGTGTTGACAACAGTCAAGGAATTGCGACGTTCACTTTCGAGTACTCAAGCGGGGAACAGTACGGCGGACTACAATAATGATGCTTGTGGGTACACCGGAGACGGTATTATTTCTCCTTTATTTAATAATGGATCTTATTGTATAGAGAAATTTTCAACTTGTGGAACGTCCGCGGTTGACAGAGGAGAACAAAATTTAGAAGCTGGTGGATCTTGTGCGAGTTATTGTGAACCAGGTTATATTTATGACACAGGAATTTGTTTTCCAGCTTGTGATCAACGAAATTTAGAACTTTGTCTGCCAGGAATACTAGGGCGTGGAGATTGTGTGGATGATCCATCGAGTTGGTCCCCTGCTACTTCAACTAGACCAGCAGGAGTGCCTTTTATGCAAGAAAATAACTGTGGAAAAAGGCGACAAGCGATTGGAAGTGCTTAGGTAAAAGTCATAGAAAGCAAAATGAAAAAAATATTAAGTGGCTTTCGGAAAAATCTAGTATGGTTTTTGGTACTAAGTTTTTATTCTGGAATAACCATGGCTGCTCAAGTCGAGGTAGAAGGTACAGGAGTTGATTGGGAAGAGTCAACAATGCAGGTAGAATTTACGGCTGAAAATTCTGAGGTTCCAGCCTTTTCTTGTTTCGCAATTTCACCTGATAATTGCGTTGGTACTAAGGATCATTGTGTGGTAGAAGATTTGGATACACTGGGATATTCTGACGAAAATAGTGCTCCAGTGATAGATAACTGTTTTCATCAAGCTGGAGAATATACAGTAACTATTACCCTAAAAGATTTTGCAGAGAATACTTCAGATCCAGTTGTTTCAAATTTTACGGTAAAAGCTGGTACGCCAAATCAAGATCAATCTGAATTCAGTGTAAGTGGTTGCCAGACAACGGGAGAATCAGGGGTTAATATTGCTAATGGGACAGATATTTGTACCTTTATTTTTAAGGTTAAAGATAAGTATGGAAATCCTGTAACGCAATTGGCGGGGAAAAATGCTCAAATTTACTCAGATTCAGATTATCCGCTAGACGCTAATCGAGGGGTATCTTTTCGTGATGGATTAAGACTCTCTGGTTTAGGTGCTATTGGAACAAGTAGTACGCCTACCACTTTTACGCTATCCAATGATGCAACAGTTTCAAAACAGTTTCAGCTTTCAGCTTGGGCACCTTCAACAAGTGAGGTTGTTGCACACCTAGGAAAAAACGAAGCAAAGCAATTAGATCTTAATATTGAATTATTTACAATTGATGCTAATGGGAATCTTGATATGGGGAATACGGTTACCTTTCAGTATGGTCAGTATTCTCCAGATGTGCGATTTCGACCACCAGCAAAAACATTGCTTTCATTGCTTAATAACTCGGAGTTTATTGTAGATGTCCCAACGCCAATGAAGCTTTTTCGTTCTTTGACACCTGCTAATCCTGGAGGGACAGCGGGCCCACCAGTCAAAACCTTTTTAAGAACATACCTCCACTATCATAACTTACCAACAGCTCTTAGTTTTACAGCGGCAAGTCAGGCATTTTTCAAAGATAATCCAACGCCTAATACACAACGGGATCCATCTGGTGAAACCTATATTCGAAATCTTGAACTAACGCTAACGGGTCCCGATCCAAAGTTTAGTCACGATCTCTCTTTTTCAACAGAGGTTGAATATGATACTCCTATTGGTATTATTCGCTACCCAAGTGGAGCTTTGGGGTCTGGATTTGGAGTAACAGCGGGAGAAGTAGATGATCTGAATGACGATTCTATTGGCACTCGAATGATAGGGGTTTCCATCGAGGGGGATGTCCTATCAAGTAAAACATCTCAGCAAACTTTTTCAGATACAGAACACCTTCTTTTAGGTGGATTAAACTTCAAAGATGCAAGAGAAGTGCTTTCTCAAAATGCGGCGAGTATTACACGGGGAATTCCCGTCCAATTAGGAGGGCAATTTGATACAAACTGGTATAATAACAGTCATGTAGCTGTTGTCGATGGTGATGTTGAAATTGGATTTAACGGTGGAACGTTTAATTTGCCTGCAGGGAAGAATACACTGGTTATCCGGAATGGAAACCTCCTCATCAGTGGGGACTTGGCTTATGCCAGTGAAAGTGATTCCTTTGGATTTATACTAATAAATGATGCGATTGATCCGTATCCAGAAAAGGGAAACATTTTTGTAAGAAATCGGGTTAAGAATATCGTAGGAACTTACTTTGCGGAAGGTGGATTTATGTCGATCGCGGATGCAGTTTCTTTCAACAGCATTTCGGTTGCGGCGAATAACAATGGATCACTGCCACTGACGGCCGCCAATCAGCTTCTTCTTAAAGGAACGTTGATGACGCATAACACAGTTGGTGGTAGCTTATTCCCCTCTACCTATAGTAATCCGTGGGGCGTGGAAGGAGAGACGAATGGAACAACAACAGAGACACATGCAAAGACTTATGATCTTCATTTTGTTCGACAATTTCAGCCACTTTACCCGGCTGGTGGAGGGAGTATGACCAATGAGGCAGATTGTTTTTCAACTCCATGCGATCGGAACCTTAATGCGTTTGTTATTAGAGTAGATGGGAAGGTAAGTAGTCTTCCTCCACCAGGGTTTGAAACACTGGCAACGATTAAACGGTAATCGCAAGAAAACGTTAAAAAAGAAAGGGTTAAATATTTGATTTAACCCTTTCTTTTAGTAGAATTTGATAGAATTTTTTATAAAACTTATGACGGACGACAAATCGCATTCAGATAACGATAAAAATCAGGAAGAGGAACTTCCAGAGGAAGGAGGAACTTCAACTTTTTTTCATCCCGAAGGAGAAGGGTATTTTTCTCAAGACCTTGTTCCTGAGATTGAAAACTCATATCTAAGCTATGCGATGTCGGTTATTGTGTCACGGGCTTTGCCTGACGTGAGGGATGGACTAAAGCCGGTACATCGTCGTATTTTATACGCTATGCATGAAAATGGTCTTCGAGCGAGTGCTAAATTTCGTAAGTCAGCCACCGTTGTTGGGGCTGTTTTGGGAAAATATCATCCACATGGGGATACAGCTGTGTATGACTCAATGGTGCGAATGGCACAGGATTTCTCACTTCGATATCCACTAGTATTGGGACAGGGGAACTTTGGGTCTATTGATGGAGATAACGCAGCTGCCATGCGTTATACCGAAGCGAAAATGACACGAATATCAGATTTAATGTTGAAGGACATTGAAAAAGACACAGTTGATTTTGTTGATAATTATGATGCAACAGCTAAAGAGCCAAGTGTACTTCCAACTGTTGTACCACAACTTCTTTTAAATGGAACAATGGGGATTGCGGTGGGAATGGCAACGAATATTCCTCCTCACAATATAAGAGAGGTTATCAACGCTACGATTCATCTCCTTCGGAATCCAGACGCAACTATTGATGATTTATTGACTTTTATAAAAGGACCGGATTTCCCAACCGCTGGAGAAATCTATGATGGAGGAGCGGTAAAAGAAATGTATCACACTGGACGTGGTGGTATTGTGATGCGAGCAAAAGTGAGTATGGAGGAGATGAAAGGTGGAAAAACGGCTATTATTATTACAGAAATTCCCTACCAGGTAAACAAAGCAGACCTTGTTTCCAAAATTGCAGATCTAGTTCGAAATAAAAAAATTGTTGGGATTACGGATCTTAGAGATGAGTCCAGTCGAGAGGGGATGCGAGTGGTGATTGAGTTGAAACGAGATGCTTTTCCAAAGAAAATACTGAATCAGCTCTTTAAACAGACCTTACTACAGAAGAATTTTAATCTCAACATGATTGCCCTCGTTGATGGGATAAATCCGAAGTTACTAAACCTTAAAGAAGTTTTAGAATACTTTCTAAAACATCGATTTGAGGTAGTTGTTCGAAAAACAAAATTTGAATTAAAAGTGGCGGAAGCAAGAGCTCATATTTTAGAAGGACTGAAAATTGCTCTGGATAATATTGATAAAGTTATTGAGGTTATTCGAGCCTCAGCGACCAAAGAAATTGCAGCCGAAGCCTTGATTAAACAATTTGGACTTTCCGACAAGCAGACGAAAGCGATTCTTGAGATGCGTCTTCAGACACTGGCGGGACTTGAACGACAAAAAATAGAAGATGAATTGGCTGAAAAACTAAAACTAATCGATGAGCTAAAATCAATTATTGCTTCACGAGATAAACAGTCAGATATTATAGAAGAAACGATGAGGGAAGCGGTTGAAAAATTTGGAGACGAACGAAAGACAAAAGTTCACCCACATGGACTTGGAAAGTTTAGTGCGAAAGATACGATTCCCGATGAAGAGATGTTAACCGTTTTGACACAGGAAAACTATATTAAACGAATGAAGCCAAGCATGTTCCGAGCTCAGAAGCGAGGGGGGAAAGGTGTTGTTGGTGCTAAGACAAAAGACGAAGATATTATTGCAAAGTCTATTTATGGAACAAACCATAATGACTTATTATTCTTTACGAGTTTTGGACGGGTATTCGCTCTTCCGATGTACGAGATTCCAGAAGGATCTCGAATTGCGAAAGGAACGCCAATCGTAAACCTACTACAGTTACAAAAAGATGAAAAAGTAACTGAAATTTTAAATCTTAGCCGTTCTGATGGAAAATATATCGTTATGTGTACAACAGGAGGAACGATCAAAAAATCTCATCTAGATTTGTTTAAAAATATACGGCGGTCAGGATTGATTGCTTGTGGGGTTAAAAATGGTGAAAAACTTCAGTGGGCGAGAATGTCATCAGGAGAAGATGAGATATTTGTCGTTACTCATGATGGAAAATCAATTCGATTTAACGAAGAAAATGTACGACCAATGGGACGAGCTGCAGCGGGAGTTCGAGCAATTCGTCTTAAGGGGGATGATCAGGTTGTACAAATGGACATTCTAAAGGATGAGGATGCTCGACTTTTGACGGTTATGGAAAATGGACTTGGAAAAATGTCGAAGGTAAAACTTTACCGGACACAAACACGAGGTGGAACGGGTGTTAAAGTAGCTAATATCACGAAGAAGACGGGGAAAGTTGCTGGAGCACGGGTGATTAACCCAGATGTCAAAGGCGATCTTTTGATCGTTACTAAAAATGGGCAGACAATTCGGACGCCTATTGATGGAATTAAAACCGCAGGACGAGCAACTCAAGGTGTGATTCTCATGAAATCAAAAGGTGATTTGGTTTCTTCCATCTCTTTGATTTATGAAGCAGCGGAGGAAAAAGACGAAGATCAGATAAAAATGAAGGCTTAAGAGTCTTGTGATTATAAAAACGAGTATCTCCCTATTACTGAGTATTTGGCAGATTGTAGCGTAATTTATAAAGAAGTAAGTTCAGAAATGAGGTTCGTTGTAGTATTTTTGAACTGGTAATTCATGATTTATCCTCTGTAATTTGGAGCATCTTTCAGAATACCAACATCATGTGGATGCGATTCTCGTAAACCAGCAGAGGTAATCTGAACAAATTCAACAACCTCTTGAAACGTTGCTAAATTTTTCGCTCCAGAGTATCCCATTGAGCTTCTTAGTCCTCCACAAAGCTGAAATATTTCATTAGTGGCTGGACCTTTGAGTAGAATTTTTCCCTCAATGCCTTCTGGAACAAGCTTATCATCTGCAACATTTGACTGTGCATATCGTTCTTTGCCACCTTTTGTCATTGCGGCAATAGACCCCATCCCACGATAATATTTGAAAGTCTGTCCTTCCGAATAGATAATTTCACCCGGAGATTCTTCTGTACCAGCCAAGAGCGAACCGATCATTACCGTACTTGCCCCAATCGCCAAAGCCTTTGCCACATCGCCAGAATATTTGATTCCCCCATCTGCCACCACTGGAATATTATGTCGTTTAGCAACCGCTGCTACATTCTGAATAGCCGTAAATTGTGGGACGCCTACTCCCGCGATAATTCGTGTTGTACAGATAGACCCAGGTCCAATTCCGACCTTAATTCCATCGGCGCCAGCTTTAATTAAAGCCTCTGCCGCCTGAGGACTAGCAATGTTTCCAGCCAGTACATCGGTCTTTGGATAATTTTTCTTGATATACTTCACGGTATTAATTACACCCTTTGAGTGACCGTGTGCGGTGTCAACGACAAGAACATCCACTCGAGCATCAATCAGTTTTTTAACCCGTTCTTCCATATTATGTGCTGGTCCAACGGCTGCCGCTACCACCAAACGTTTTCCTTTATCTTTTACCGAGTTGGGGAAATTTTCATTTTTCTCAATATCTCGACGAGTAACAAGGGCATGAAGCGTATCATCTTTATTTAAAATCAATAATTTTGAATGTCGAGACTCTTCTAGTACGTCATTAGCCGTACTAAGATCAATAGGGGCTCGTGCAATCAATAGTTCTTCAAAAGGCGTCATTCGATCGCCAACAAGACAATCGTCATGTTTATTTTTGAGGTAATCATTTCGAGTAAGCAGTCCGACCACTTTCCCCTCAAGTGTTCCATCTGAGGTCACCGGAATAGCTTTAAACCCGTGTTCTTGCTTAATAACAATCGCATCGGCAATTTTATCTGTTGGCGATAGAACCATAGGTTCTCGGATAAATCCATTTTCAAACCGTTTTACTTTTGCTACCATAGCCGCCTGAGTATCAGGATCACAGTTTTTATGAATCACTCCAATTCCCCCATGAAGCGCCATCATAATTGCCATTTTTTCTTCCGTTACGGTGTCCATCGCAGCAGAAACCAATGGAATATTGAGCTTAATATTTCGAGTAAAATGCGTTTTTAGGCTTACCTCTTTCGGTAATATTTGAGAGTACTGAGGTACCATGAGAACATCATCAAAGGTGAGACCGAGTGGAATTGTTTTCATAAAAAATGGGATATTTCACGAAACATAGTCGATTCCTCGTTAGAAGTCAAATTAAGATATTGAAATAGCTTTCTTTTTATGGTATAATAGAGGAATGGAAAATATTATTTTAGAAGTTATCCGTGAAGTTTCTCTCACGGTGGGACTTGTTGGAATTTCATCATTCTCGTCGGATCGATAAAAGGATTTTGGGAATTTATAAATCCAAAATGCAAAACGCGTCTTCGTGAAATCCGTTTAGAGGTCGGTTCTCATACCATTTTAGGGCTTGATTTTTTAGTCGGAAAAGACCTCATCGATACACTTCTTCTTGATGTAGAAGAAGAATCAAAATTTTACGCCAACCTTATAGGGCTTTTTTCCGTTGTCATTATCCGAATCGTTTTAACCTACTTTACCGGAAAAGAACTTCGTGAAATTGAACTCATTGAAAACAAATTAAAGAAAAAGCCCTAGATAAACTATTTGCCTTTAATTCGTTTGCCCTGTAAAAATAAGGCAACTATGTCTTATAAAAAATCAAAAAATCAACAGGAATCTCGGTTTGCCAAAAAATCCCTTGGGCAAAATTTTTTGAACAGCCCTCATATTCGAACCAATATTCTAGAAGAAGCTGGTAGTATTAAGCAGATGAACATCTTAGAAATTGGATCAGGTCTTGGATTTTTAACCTCAGAAATTCTTAAGAATAAAGCCAATCTTACCGCCCTTGAAATTGATCCACGAGCTATTCGTGTTTTAGAAAATGAGTTTGGTGAAAATCCAGATTTCACACTACTGCCTATTAGTATTTTGGATATTGATCTTGATGAACTATTTAAGAATAAAAACTATTCTATTATCGCCAACATCCCTTATCATATCACTAATCCTATTATCAAGAAGGTACTTTCAGAAACAACTAATAAACCAATTTTTTCAATCTTTATGGTGCAAAAAGAGGTCGCACAGAAAATCTGTAATACTAAAAAACGGTCCATTCTTTCGATTTCAGTAGAGATTTTTGCGAAAGCTAAATACTGCTTCACTGTCACCCGTGAAAATTTCAATCCTGCTCCACGCGTTGATTCGGCTATTATTCGGCTCGATACGAGGAAAACCCCATTGATTTCTCCCAAAGATGAAGCGGACTTTTTTACCATGGTTAACGCTGGATTCTCCCAAAAACGAAAAAAAATAGGAAACTATATCGGTAAATTTTTTGGCATTGAGGCGAGTAAAGTTTTGGGGAATATTGATCCAAATGCTCGTGCCGAAACGCTAAAAATTGAGGACTGGATTACCATGACTAAAAACTTTCAAAAGGTAAAAACTGAGCTGGTTAGATAAGGAACTTGTCATCTCGATACCAGAGAAAGTACGAAAGTTTAGGATCCAATTCCACCTTTCAGGAAGGGAAACTTTTCGTCTCTATTTCAGATACATTTCTCCCTCCGTTCAAAGTGATATGATTTTTTTATTGCCAATTGTGCATTGTTTATCGATAATCAAACTATGTACTCAATAATCGACACGCACACGCACTGCTATTTCCCAAGTATTGAAAAAGATCAGGAAAATATATTCAAGAAATGTGATGAAGCCAATGTAAAATACCAAGTACAAATCGGCTGTGATGAAATCTCATCTCTTGCCGCACTTGAATTAGCCAAAAAATATAATAACCATTTTGCCACCATTGGGCTTCATCCCTGTGATGTCAAAAATATTGGTGTCAAAAATGAAGAATACCATCGATACGCAGGCTTTGAAAAATATAATATTCAGGCCAAAAATATGGATGAACTTTTTAGATTTTTCGAAACCACTTTTGAATCAAATTCTAAAAATATTGTTGGGTTTGGGGAAACGGGATTTGATCTTTATCACGAAAATTCTACTGAGATTTTGGAACTTCAAAAAGACAGTTTTCAACGCCATCTAGATCTTTGTGAAAAATACGAAAAGCCCATTATTATTCATACTCGAAATGCCCGAAAAGTAACCCTAGAAGAACTGAGTAAATCCAACCTCAAAGAACGAGGTATTCGGGGTGTGATCCATTGTTTTTGTGAAGATCCTGAGTTTGCCAAAATCGTAACGGAAAAATATGGATTTTCCCTCGGTATTGGTGGTGTGCTCACCTATAATAATACGGATAAAATTCGTGAAGCCGTCATCCAAACCCCTATTGAGTACTTGGTTACGGAGACCGATAGTCCCTTCCTAACCCCTCGAAAAGCCAAGAATAAGAAAAACAAGGTCAACCATCCAGGCCTCCTCCCAGAAGTTGTTGAACTCATCGCGGAGCTCAAAGACATGGTGATTGAAGAATGTGGGGATATTCTATTTGAAAATGGGAAAAAACTTTTTGGAATTTGACATTATTGGATAAGTGATTAAATTGGTATTATGGAAATTAAAAAACAAAATACATCACTCCAAGAAGCTGTTGAACTTTTTATCAGTTCAAACTTTGATGTACAAGAACTTCAAGATTTAATCTTATCTCTTAACAGGGATCAATCATTAGAACTTTTAGAAATGCTTAATGGTAAAAACGCTTTATCTGAGGCTTACTGGTTTGAAAGTGATGGACAGATTATTGTTAAGGTTTCAGGTATTGCTATTTTTGTTAGCCCTGACAGTAAAGATACACTCAAGACCTTAGACATTTCTCAATCTTCTCAAACGAGTACAGACCCAACACAAACAATTGGGGATATGGTCAAAACTCAATCGGGAACCATTACTGGTATTACTGGGTAAGTAAAAAAAGTAGTAATTCTACTCTATTTACCTAAACTTTATTCTGAATGAATGCATTTGATATCCAGTACCAAAATATTCTCAAAGATATCCTTGAGAATGGATTTGAAGAGCTCAACGAGCGAACGGGGCATGTGTGTAAAAGCCTCCCTGGGGTTACTATGAAGTATGATTTAGCTGAGGGATTCCCGCTTCTAACCCTCCGAAAAATTCCGCTCAAGGTCTTTATTGCCGAACAGGTTTGGTTTCTAATGGGGAAAAAAAATCTTGAATGGCTACAGGACTTTACCAAGATCTGGGATGACTTTGCCGAAGAAAATAATTGTGTTGAAGCCGCCTATGGATACCGCTGGCGAAAGCACTTCGGACGTGATCAGATAGATGGACTCATAAAACTTCTACAAAGAGATCCTTCATCACGACACGGGGTGATTTTGATGTGGGATCCAGCAGATGACGGGCTTGCAAGCGGAACAAAGAAGAAGAATGTCCCTTGTCCTTTTACGTTCACGGTACAAGTTATTGGCGGACGAGTTTGTCTACATTTAATCATTCGATCAAACGATATGATGCTTGGAAATCCTCACGATGTCGGAGGATTCGCACTTCTCACACATTTCCTCGCTGAAAAATTAAAGCTCCCCGTTGGATTTCTGACGGTTTCCATTTCCAATGCCCATATCTACGATATTCACTTTGATCAGGCACAAGAAATTATCAGTCGTAAACCTACACACAAATCTATCAATTTTCAATGTCCCAAGAAGGCTTTTGATCGAGCGGAAAAGGGTGACAAAGCATTAGTACTAGAAGTTTTTGACCAACTCTTTGAACAGTATCGACCACAAGAAAGTTTGGGTAAAATGAAGATTGTTTTGTAGTGCTTCAGTTTCAGTATACAGTTTTCCACTTGTATTTTAGTGGTGTCGAAATCCCTCTTCTAGATATAGGCGTAATATGATTAACGAAAGTGGTAGATGTAATCTTTTGAGGATCAAAAATAGGGATAGAGTAAGTCATTTAGATAAAATATTTACTCTATAATACTTGTAAAATTACAATATTAGTCTATAATAAAAAGATGGAGAGCAAAGAACTCTCGGAATTAGAGCAAGAGTTATTTGAAATGGTTCTTGAGAGAATTCATCAGGAACATGAAACGGATAGTGTACCAGAATATGTTAAAGAAAATACTCTTTTTATTTGTTCTGTAATGGAAACCTGTAAAAATTCAGAAAATATAAATATAAATACCTAGTATAAAGAAATTGTAACAGCCATTAACATAAAAAATCCTCAAAAACCGATATTTACAACGGAAGGTTGATAACTAACGTCCGAAATTTTGCCAAAAATCAATATCACGATCACCTTCAGGGTTTGGTACAAGTGGGAACTCAAGGTTTTGTAGTTTTTCGTGACAGGCTTTGAGTTCGTCGATAACCTGCCGTCGATCATCTTCACTAATAATAAGTGACCGTTCCCCAATTTTCCCATTACTGCCAGACGTAAGGAATTCAATGGCACATTCTTCAACCTTCCAGTTGAGTCCTTTTGCCTGTCGAACCAAAAGGTCATAAAAGACAAGTTGTCGCCAATAGGCCTCTCCTTTTTTAATAGCTCGAGGTTTTCCAGATTTATAATCAATAATTTTCACCGATTGCTGTTGTTCGTCTAGAAACTCAACTTTATCCAATTTTCCTGTAATCGCAATATCCTCAATATGAGGGTTGAGTGGGCGAAAATTATACTCTAACTCATATCCAAATGGATACTGTTCTCCAAAATTTATAATTTTTTGATCGTAGTAGTCTTCCAATATTTTTTGTCCGTGTTCAAGTAATTTTTCAAAATCACTCTTGGGGAGAGGTTGACCTAGAAGAGCATGTTGGTATAGGTGTTTTAACTCTTCTTTTGTCCCAAACTGCTCCATGGATTTAGACTGTTTGAGAAACCGTTCTAGAGCCTCGTGTAAGGCCACGCCGAGAGCCAATGGAGCTTGTGGGCGTCGTGGAAACTTGTACAAGTTTTGGTACAAAAATCGGCGAGGACAATCCAAGAATGTTTGAAGACTTGAGGCAGACCAGACAAAGTTTTTAATACGTGGTTCTAGTACTTCTCGTTCCCCTTTGGTCAGGGTTTTTTCTTGGTGTTTGAAAAATACGGGAAGTAGTTTTTGTAAATCTTCTTCTAACATTTCTCCAGTCAGATCGGTCATCAAGGCGTCAGGGACTTCGTGCCAAAATTGTGATGGACTTTTGGCTCGTCCCGTGAAATCGGTTTCAGCGTAGGAAAGAAATATTTCTGATTTGGCTCGAGTTAGGGCGACAAAAAAGATCCGTCGTTCCTCCTCATTATCATCACTTTCAACTTTAGTTTTATCCGTTTTTAGTTTGGGGTTTTCGTTGGTTAGCATTGCTCCCCCACTCGTAGTTTGTAATTTGTAATTCGTAATTTGGGGAAGTGGTATCCCACCAAAGTTTCTTGTATTCCCCCACGTTTTATCCACCAAACCCGGTAAAAATACAATCTGAAACTCCATTCCTTTTGATTTATGTGCGGTCATGATCTGGACGGATTTTTTGTCAGCAGGGAGTGGGTCGGGACGAATGGTAATGCTAAGGTCACGGTGAAGTGTTATTTGGTCTAGTAGGTCTTTTAAGTTCTCTAGATTTTGAGTTCGAATCCAATCAATGAATTTTCGTATATTTTGCCAATCCTCAATTCTATTTTCACGAGTGAGAAAGTCCGCAAGCCCAGATTCATAAAGCATTTTTTCCGCTAAAACAGCAGGGCGACAGTGATAAAGGTTTTTTCGGGCTTTAAGGAAAAAGGTGATAAAATCGTTAATGGGGGATGTTGCGAATTCTGGTTCTAGAAGTCGTTCAATAATAGAGCTTCGTTCTTTGTATCGCTCGAGGGAAAGCTTCAGCAGTATATTGGGATCAATATCAAGAAAATCGGAATGTAAAAGGTCAAAAAAAGATTCGTCATGCTTCACATCCGAAAATATTTCTAGCATCAGTATAAGCTGTCGAACGGTTTCATTTTCAAAAATATTTTGAGCAATTTGCGCGGAAACCGGAACACCAAATTTTGGTAGTTCTCGAGCGAGTTCTTCAATCTCTTTATTTTTACGGACAAGAACCGCTATTTCGTGGGCGGGAGTACCATTATTTATTTTTTCAAGAATGGTTTTAGCCAAAAAATTTATCTCTCCGTATCGTGAACCAAAAGTGGCACGAGTTATTTTTCCCGACAATCCTTCCGCTTGCGCAATGAGTTTTTTGTCCACATTGGCACGGTGTGAATTTCGTGAAACACTCGCATAAGCGGTATCCAAAATATGCTGATGTGATCGATAGTTGTTTTCCAATACTACTTCCAGTCTTTTAGGAAAACGGTTTCGGAAATCTCGAATATTAGCAATACTCGCTCCTTGAAAACGATAAATCGACTGGTCATCATCTCCCACGGCAAAAATATTAGCCTCTTCGATGCCTTCAGTGAGCTGCCAGAGAATAGCATTTTGTGCATTATTGGTATCTTGATATTCATCAACCATAATCCACTGAAATCGCTCTTGTAGATCAAGACGAAGAATTTCATTATCTTCAACCTCACCGACGACCCAGTTAATCATATCATTAAAATCGTAATAACCACGATTTGCTAACTCTGATTCGTAAGCTTCCCAAAGATCGGTAAATTCATACATCTTAGCGATTTTGTCAGCTATTTTCTGTTTAGCCTGAGGCTTCCAGTCTCCTGCTTGAAACTCACGAAACTTCCGTTTATAAAAATTACTGGGATCTGCCTCTAATCGTGTTTTTTCATCAGGAATCATTGTGCGTAGTTTTTCAGGGGTGAGGTGTTCTCGTTTACAACTTCCAATGGCCCCAAGTACATCTCGTTGGTGCATGAAATCATCCCAGACATTAGAAAAGTATTCCCACTTTTTTGAAGTTATAACAGTGCGATAAGCCAAGGCTGAAACCAAATCATCCGCAACTTCTCGTATACCAATTTTTGGTTGAAAAATGGAGGGATATTGATCCATAACCCACTGACAGAATCCATGAAAGGTGGCAATTTTTACTCGATACGCGGTTGGTCCAATCCAGGTTTGTAGACGATTCCGCATTTCTACTGCGGCACTTTCGGTAAAGGTAAGGCACAAAATATTTTCCGCTTCACATCCGACATCAGTACTCAAGATATGAGCAATTCGGGCCGTTAGCATATGGGTTTTTCCCGTTCCGGGGCCTGCCATAACGAGAACAGGTCCGTAGATTTGTTCTACGGCTTGGCGTTGTTGGGGGTTGAGTCGGGTGAGATAGTTGGAATGCATTTGGCTTATATACTACGTAAAGATTTTAAAACTTCAACTTGCACAGAAGATATTATATGGTATTTTGTCAACGATGATTCGTTCTATTTTTCGATTTCTTTGGCCCGTTTTGCTACTTATCGGAGCAGGTTTTTTACTTTATTGGGTATGGGGACATCGGTTGACCGATAATTCGTTACCAACACCGATTCGACAAGAGTCAACAGTAAAAGATATTAGTACTCCAACTTTAACGGTAAACGGAAAGACCTTCAATATTGAAGTAGCCGATACCTATAAAACACGGAAACAGGGGTTGATGTATCGAACATCACTAGCGGAGAACAACGGAATGTTTTTTGTCTTTCCTCAATCGAAAGCGTATGATTTTTGGATGCCAAATGTAAGCTTTCCTCTGGATATTGTGTGGATTTCAGAAGACTTCAAAGTTGTTGATATCAAAACCGTTCCACCTTGTGAGGAAGTAGAAACAAAAAATTGTCCATTCTATACGCCTGATGGGAAAGCGAAGTATGTTTTGGAAGTGAACGCTAATGCATTCCCAGGTATTATCGGGGATGAAGTAAACGTTAGTTTTTAAGAACCTCCTTTGTAACTTTTCGACGAATCCACGGAAACAACAAAAATCCCAAGTGTTCGCACCAAAGATTTTGGTGTTTTGAATTTGAGAGCATGGTGTATCGGTAAGGAACAATGGGATCAAAGTAGCCACCAAAGGTATAACTTGGAACATTAACCGTCATAGGTGTATTTAACTTGTGTTTTATTTTCTTGATTCCCAACGGGCTCATTGTGTGAGGGGAAGCCATTGTTGTTAATTTTGTGATATTTGCTTTAGGAGATCGACCAATGATGGTCTTTGCTAAGATGCCCCCAAAGCTATGAGCAATGATTATGGTTGGTGTTCCATCCTTGAGAATGTTAAGGGCTTTGGATATAATTTTTTCTAATTTTTCCATCTGCCACCACATATAAAACTCATCGTTTAAAAAAATAACCTCAGCCTTTGGGAATTGTGTCGCCAAATCCTTTCGCCATCCATTGAGATAAAAATTATAGGTTTTGATACCGGGAATGAAGATTATTCGCATTTCGTAATTAGAATATCAAGTTGCCAACCGAAAGGATACCAAGCACTTTTAAATATTTCTTGGGTATTTTTATCATCAAATTTAAGTTTTTTTACTTTAGCACTGAGCTTATCTAAATTTTCATGCTCCATACTTACTGATTTTTATTAACAGTCTTTTCCGCTTTTGCTAAAACAGCTCTAGCATAGGAATAAATATTACGTGCGAATTTGGTAGATTTCACGGCAGCAGCTCGTATCTTTTCGAGATCGGGATTGAGAAGAGATGACTCATGACTTTGGCGGTTTAGCGGGACTCTAATAACTTTTTTAATTGACTTCATACTATCAATGTAAGAAACTTCTCATTTTTGTCAATACGGTAGCAATTCCTAATTCATCACATTTATCAAAAACCCCTTGGTCGCCTTTTGAGCCACCAGGCTGAATGATGGCTGTAATCCCTGCTGATCCCGCTGATTCGACACTATCGGGGAAAGGAAAGAAGGCATCTGAGGCAATCACTGCTCCTTTTGCATTTTTACCTGCGTGAGTGAGAGCAATGTCCATCGCTTCGACACGAGAAGTTTGTCCACCACCTTTTCCGATCATGATGCCGTCTTTGACGACGACAATCGCATTCGATTTTACAATTTTTACAATTTTCCAGGCAATTTCAAGGTCTATTTTTTCAGCTTCGGTTGGTTGTTTTTTGGTTGGTATTTCCAGATTATCAAAATCAGGAAGCTCGATATCAAGTTCTTGAGCGAGAGTACCACCTCGTACTTTTTTAAGAACCATCTCTCGAGTTTGTCCGTCGTAGAAGTTCGGAATTTCTAAAACTCTGAGGTTTTTCTTTGTCTTTAAAATGGCAAGAGCCTCATCCTCATAAGCAGGAGCCATGACAATTTCGTTGAAGAAACTGGTTATCTTTTCGGCGGTAGCTTTATC
The DNA here is from genome assembly GCA_964468965.1 of uncultured Candidatus Peribacteria bacterium. GTDB lineage: Bacteria > Patescibacteriota > Gracilibacteria > UBA4473 > UBA4473 > JALWQU01. Next base: position 3,226 of record CAYXXA010000002.1, on the reverse strand, counting down.
ACAGGTTTGGTTTAGTGCGATTACACCACCGAAGGCGGAAAGTGGATCGGCCTCGTAGGCTCGATTGAAGGCCTCGGAAATAGTATCTCCAATAGCCGCACCACAAGGCGTGGCGTGCTTAATAATGGTAGCAAAAGCTCCATCCTTTGAGTCAAAAGATAATGCCAGTTCCAAAGCACCAGCTGAATCGCCAAAGTTATTATAAGAAAGCGGTTTTCCATTCAATTGCTTCGCTCCAACAAGGAGTGGCCCAGAAGCAAATGGGTCAATGAGGGTAACCGCTGTTTGGTGTGGATTTTCTCCGTATCGGAGTTGCCCTTTTTCTTCAGTGGTTTTGGTTTCTTCCGCCCAAAACTTCGCAATAAGTAAATCATAGTGAGCCGTCATCTCAAAAACCTTTGTCGCCAACTCTTTTCGAAAGGGGATATCCAAATCTCCCTCACTTTCGAGTTTTTGCAATATATTTGCATAATCACTTGGATCAACGACTGGTAGGCAGTATTCATAGTTTTTGGCTGCCGCTCGAATCATTGAAGGTCCTCCAATATCAATATTTTCAACTTTATCTGCAAAAGATTTTGTTGAATCTTCATAGGTGGATTTGAACGGATAGAGGTTTACACAGACAATATCGATGTTTTGCAAACCATTTGCATTACAGAATTTTTGATGATTTTCATTGTTTCTCAGATTGAGAATACCGCCAAATATTTGAGGGGTAAGCGTTTTTATCCGTCCATCAAGCCCTTCTGGAAATCCCGTGAAGTCAGAAACTTCCTGAAGGTTTTTAACGCTCCCCTCTAGTTTTTTATATGTTCCCCCCGTTGATAGAATGTGATAACCGAGTTTTTGCAAACCCTGTGCAAATTCAATAATACCTGTTTTGTCCGATACCGATAAAAGTGCTGTTTTCATTTATTTACGAGTTATGAGTTTTATAATTTTTTCTAGAAAGAGGGAAAAGGTAAAAATAGTTGCAAGCCATATAATCTGTCCTATGGATGGGAATATTGGAGAAGAATCAATTTTCAATTTTATAGGTAACATTGCTATTTGATAATTTAGTGTAAAAGGTAACCACCGATCAACATCAAAAATACCATGCCAGTGGAACCATTCATAGTCGAGGAGCATCCATACAGAGATTATGGATTCGTAGGCAAAGTAGCATAAAATTATCTGTAATTGAATAATATGATTTTGGAAGTACTTTTTTATTCGTTCTACTAAAAACAAAAAGAGCCCAAAATTCAGTAAAGTAAAAGTTAAAAAAACTATAAGGTGAGGAACTTCTGTATAAAAATCTCGGTTGTTAACTTCTAGTGCGAAGGGAATAATAAGACCAACTGATGGTGTACAAGCATTTAAACTTGGTAGAAATAAAAATAATAATAACCACTTCCAATTTTTGGTTACCTTTTCGGAAATAGTAGAAAGTGCTGTTTTCATCTATCTTTTAAAAAGTTTAGCGGAATTGGGATTTGCAAGGAGTCGAGAGCTAATTATTTTTTCGATCGTGTCATCAGAGGTTTCTTTTCCAAAGTACCAACCCGTGTATATTTTGACGTGTATTTCTTTTCCGAGAAGTGTAGATAGCTGTTCCGCCAAATGGTCAGCCTCATCATCTTCATAATCAGAAGCAAAAAGTCCCTTTTTGTTTTCACCAAAATTATCGGCAACAACGAACTCTTTACTTGGATTAAGAATCAGTCCCGTCTGAATCAAGGTTTCTTTATCAAGTGAAGAACCATCTTTTGTGGTAATTTCGAATAGTGTTGTTTTGTCTAGGTCTAGGTTATGTCCAACGATATTCTGTGCGGCAGTACGGACTGAAAAGTTTTCGTTATCGGTAATAATCAGTTTTTTCTCAATCCACAATGCCCTTTTAGGTTCTATTTTTTTAACTTTTACACTTTTTAATTTATCAAACTCACCAATGACAACGGTTGTTGGTAGCTCTCCTTTTTCAAGAGATTTATAAACTGACTGAAAAATCTTATCGCCATCAAAGGTATCAAAAAAACGTTCTGGATGAGGCATAATAGCCATAATTGTTCCTTCTTTGTTTCCGATAGCAGCGGTGGCAAAGTCTGAACCGTTTGGCGTGATGGGGAATTTATCAGAGACGTGACCTTGTTCATCGGTATAGCGAAAGATGACAATTTCACCACTTTTCAAAGCTCGTTCCGTCTCTTTGTCCCGAGAAACAAATCGACCTTCTCCATGTGCCATAGGAACATGAAGTGGTTTTTCATCTAAAAACCGAGTGAATACCGAATCCCTTTTTTCGGTACTTAAATAAACCCACGCATTATAAAATCCTGTCCCCAAAACGTGACCGGTTTCATCTCTACGGATATTTTTGGCAAGAGCGATTTCTGCTGGAATAAGAGCTGATTCAACGATCATTTGAGCCCCATTACAGATTCCTAGGATAATAGTACCTTTTTTTGCCATAATTCGAAGTACGTCAAAAATAGGCTCTTTTGATGCCAACACGCCAGATCGTCCACGGTCTTCAAAGGAGAAACCTCCGGGAAGAATGACAAAATCTGGTGAAAATTGTTGGAAATCGTCAATCTGATTCCAACGAAAAATTTGAGTTTCAAATCCGTTACGAGTAGCGGCTCGAGCGGTCTCAATTTCACAGTTATTTCCAGGGAACGCAATAACAGCACATTTCATGTTTATGGGTTTTTAGGTTCGCGAGTATAATAGAAGAAAATAGGATAAATGTATACTCCTTTTGTGGGGAATATATTTGGAACCTTTCTTGATATAAAAAGAGAATTTAAATTGAGTTTTATACCCCAAAATAGGGAATCTCTACTGCGGTTTTTTCTACAATACCTTTCAATTTTGATTCGAGGAATTCGGGTTTCAGATTCATTTTTTCCTCAATTTTTCGCCACTCAATTTTTGCAAGTTCTTTTTTGGTATGCGAGCCAATGATCAATATTTCAAAGGCTTTTGGATTAGTGATTTCAAAGAAAAATTCTACCGTTGGGCTAGACTTCTTGTCGTATTTAAATTCATTGATAAATCGTAATTTACCAATCTTGGCATCAGCATTGAGTTCTTCTTTTAATTCACGGACAAGACAGGTTTTCAGGTCTTCTCCTTCTTCGACTTTCCCTCCTGGTAATGACCAAAAATCACTCCCGTAATGTTGGACGAGGAGGATTTTATCTTGATGCACGATCAAAGCTCGAGTGGTTGTTTTCAT
>CAYXXA010000001.1:34297-55052 GCA_964468965.1 uncultured Candidatus Peribacteria bacterium | reverse complement strand
TTCGAGTGTTAAAAGGATGGTGGAAGCCCATCCAGTTACTTGCTTATTTATTTCTGCCTTTGGCTACCCTGCTACAAGTTATTTTGGTTGCGTGGATAATGAATGCTTATGGTAAGCATTTATATCAGCTTAATGCTTTTTAAAATAGGGGTCAATTTATGTAAAGTTTATAAATATACGAAATCTCAGTTAATCGAACAATTTTAAAAAAAACTAAACCCACAAAAGATCAATAGATTTCGGAAATTCCTATTTCAGGAAATAGTTATTTGTGGTAAAATAATATTAATTGTAAAATCAAAACAAAATTTAATATTAGCGCAGAGTTTCTCCTGCTTCGACCTCCTATTTCACTTCTAATCAAGATACAAAGTCATCTTGGGATCAAGATTAGGAATAACCTCGTACTTAAAAAGAGGTTCCTCCTGATCTTTGCCTTTTGTCTTACAGTTGGAACGACATTTGTTGTTTTTAGTTTAGTAACAGGTCTACCTGATTTCCAAATGCCCCCTTGCTATCGGAACAACATATTCTTCTGCTATAAAATTGTCTTCCATGTATTTGACCAGCTTGATGAGACTTACTAAAATAAACGCATGAAAGCTCCCCTCAAACCACTACTCTGGATCAAGTTCGTTGTTGTCATAATCCTCTTTGTCATTAGTTTTTCACTAAACTTTTTGATCGCCTCAACGATTGAACCCGCTGTGGCGTTTAACTTACTGCTTTGGGGAAAACCAATGCTCGTTTTGATCTTTATTTTCTTTATGAACCTCCTCTTCAACTTTTCCAGCAAAGTGAGTATCCCTAATATTATTCCCAGTACTTTTCTCATTTTAAGTGGATTAATTTTTATTGATTTAGGATTTTTAGTCTGGAAATACTATGCAATACTCACCCCACATACGATTTTTTGGGGGGTCTATGGTGTTTTAATGACTATCTGTATCTGGAACTTACAAAAATATATCCGAGCCTTTACGGTGGGGATTCCCGATTAAAAAAAATTCAATTTTATGGTTTTTCTTTTGTAAATTCGGTAAGGTTCTCGTGATAAAATCTTTATGACTTACCTCCTTATCGCCTTCGGTGGAGCTCTTGGTGCTAGCACTCGCTATGCTATTTTTCAGTTATTAAGTCACTTTGAGCACCAACACCTTCGTGTGGGCGTTTTAGTCGTGAATGTCTTAGGTAGTTTTCTGATTGGAATAGCGCTGGCTCTTGCTCTCAACGATGTACTCTTTCAGCGAGGACGCCCCGAACACCTTATTTTTATTACTGGATTTTTGGGAGCTTTTACCACTTTTTCAACCTTTTCTCAGGATAATCTTGAGCTTATTTTGCTTGAAAAGAACGGACTAGGATTTTTCCTCAATATTTTATCCAATCTTACTCTTGGACTGGTAGCTTGTGCGATGGGGTACTTTTTAGTCCTTAAACTTTTTATTCGATAACATCATGTCCTACCTTTTTCTCCTTGGTCGCAATCCTGAACTTTCACGTGCGGAGCTAAAAAAATTCTGTGAGGAAGTTTTTTTTGATCCCCCTAGTTTGTCGTTACCCTGTCATCTCTTTTCTAAAGCAAACTAGTACTACTTAACCTTTTGGGTATAAAGCTTGTGTAGCTCTTCGATATTATGGACTACTTTTATGTTCCCAATAATGAACTTTGATTTTTTGAAAATCCGTCGCTGTTCGGGCTTAACATAGATTCCATAGATTTCAACCCCATCCTTTCTTAGAGTATCAAAAAATCCACCCAACGCCTCAAGTGCACTCAGATCAATATAGTTAACCGCCGAGAAATCAATAACCCACATTTTAATACTTTGTCCTCTTTTTCGTTTTTTGTAGAGCCGTTCCATCTGATTCAAAACATAATCAATATTGGCATAAAATATCGACATATCAACCCGTAAAATCACCATTCCGTGAACATTAACGATCTCATCTTTTTCCCCCAAGGTTCGGAGGATATGCCCCCATTTGTAATCAAATCCTTCTTCGTAAACATGCGCCCACATAATCCGCTGTAAAAATAACGCCAATGCCAAAATCGTTCCCGCCATGATCGCGTCATCAGGCTTGAAGGCGAAAGCCGTTAAAAACGTTAAAACCGCTACCATTCCATCGGTTCTAGAGATTCTAAACGCTTCCCGAAATTTTTCTGGAGAGATGAGTTGTGCGACTCCAACCATAACCACCGCCGCCAAAATAGTTCGCGGTAAATAGTAAAAAATAGGCGTCAAAAATAACAACGTAATCGCCGCCATTACCGATACTACAAGTGCTGAAAGTCCTGTTTTGGCTCCCGTGTCAAAGTTTACTCCAGTACTAGAAAATGAACCCGAAACAGGAAGTCCACCAAAGACACTTGATCCTAGGTTTGCCATTCCTTGCCCAATGAGTTCTTGGTTAGCGCTTATTTTATCTTTCGTTTTATTGGCAATGGATTTAGCAATAGAAAACGTTTCCACAAATCCCACCATCCCAATCACTAAAGAAGAAGCGCCAAGCATCATCAATTCTTTAAGCGAAAACCCGTCTAAACGAGGTGTCGGAATAGATGATGGAATATGTCCAACAACAGAAATACCATATTGCTCAAAGTCTAAAAGGTAGCTTAAAATAATCCCAATAATAATCGCCGTAAGTGAGGCAGGAAAGGTTGGTCGAAATCGTTTAACCGTAAAAATAAAAAGAAAAGCTACGGTTCCCACGATAAGTGTGGGAATATGAACCTCTCCAATGTGTTTTATCAACTCCCAAAAAGTCTGAAAAACGTGTGTTTGTTGCTCAATTTTAAATCCCAAAAGAGATGGCACTTGCGTGGATCCGATGATAATCGCTGCCGCAGAAGAAAATCCAATAAGAACACTATGCGGAATAAGTCGTGCCAAAAAACCAAACCGAAAGATGCCCAAAAAAAGCTGCATTAACCCCACCCCAAAAGCCAAAACAATAGCTAAATGAATGTATTTATCCGAACCTACTTCCGCATAAGGAAGCAAAACCGTAATGGTTAAAAGGCTCACAATCCCAACGGGTCCTGTGACTATTTGTTTTGAACTTCCAAACAAAGCCCCCAAAGCCACTGCGGGAAGAACCGCATAAAGGCCCATCTGTGGAGGAAGTCCAACCAAGAAAGCGTAAGCCATCGCCTGTGGGACCAGAATGGCCGAAACCGTTAATCCCGATAATATATCCGGTTTTAAGTCTCGAAGACGGTAGTTTAATAGCCACGATCGAAAGGGTAAAAAACATTGTAATAGATAGTTGATAAACCAACGAAGTGATACTTTTTTTCGCGTACTTCCTTTTTGTTTGCTTTTCGGAATATAGTGAAATCCTTCCAACATTTCTAAAAAAATTTTTTTGACCCTACCCTTTTGCAATATCCTGTCAATTTTATGGTTTTTCTTTTGTAAATTCGGTAAGGTTCTCGTGATAAAATCTTTATGACTTACCTCCTTATCGCCTTCGGTGGAGCTCTTGGTGCTAGCACTCGCTATGCTATTTTTCAGTTATTAAGTCACTTTGAGCACCAACACCTTCGTGTGGGCGTTTTAGTCGTGAATGTCTTAGGTAGTTTTCTGATTGGAATAGCGCTGGCTCTTGCTCTCAACGATGTACTCTTTCAGCGAGGACGCCCCGAACACCTTATTTTTATTACTGGATTTTTGGGAGCTTTTACCACTTTTTCAACCTTTTCTCAGGATAATCTTGAGCTTATTTTGCTTGAAAAGAACGGACTAGGATTTTTCCTCAATATTTTATCCAATCTTACTCTTGGACTGGTAGCTTGTGCGATGGGGTACTTTTTAGTCCTTAAACTTTTTATTCGATAACATCATGTCCTACCTTTTTCTCCTTGGTCGCAATCCTGAACTTTCACGTGCGGAGCTAAAAAAATTCTGTGAGGAAGTTTTTTTTGATCCCCAAAAATCTCTTTTTATCGGAAAAAACCTAAAATTTGAAAACCCTAGAGCTTTACCAAAGTCTCCCGAACAGATTTTTCTCGATAGACTTGGGGGGACTATTCGTTTTGGGAAAATATTAGGCGAGTTTTCCAGTAAAAAGGAAGTACTTGACCAAATTCTAAACATCATAAACAAAACTACAAAAGAGGATATTATTCCAAAAGTTGGGCTATCGGTTTTTGGTGGAGGAAAGTCTTTACTCGGGGACTTTATGGGGATGATAAAACAGGACTTTGAAGCTCGTAGAACAAAAGTTCGTATCGAAAACCATGCGGGGAAAAACATGACTTCTGGCCAGATTTTTGATCGAAGACTTCTACAAAAAGGCAATGAGTTTGTAATCTGGAAAAATGGAAACTCTTTCCTCCTTTCTCAAACCGTTGCCAACCAAAACCTGCGAAACTACACTCTACGTGATCGAAAAAAATCATTTCGTGATGCCAAAATGGGGATGCTCCCCCCCAAGCTTGCTCAAATCCTGATCAACCTTGCTAACCCGAAACTAGAAGACCTCGTAATCGATCCTTTTTGTGGATCGGGAACGGTTAATACCGAAGCGGCGGTTATAGGGTTTCGGACAGAGGGAAGTGATATCAATGCTAACTTTATAAAGGGTGCACAGCAAAATTTCATCGAAATGTCAACTAAGTTTCGGTATCCGCCTGACAGTGGACGGTTTTTTGTCGAGGATGCGATCCAAATAAATTGGGAAAATAAGTCAGGTGTTATCTGCACCGAGGGTTTTCTTGGGCATAACTTTACGAAAGCTCCTGAAATCAAAGAAATTGATGCTCAGGCACGAATGATTCTTAAAATCTGGCTTAATGTTTTCAAAAAACTAGAAAAATCGAAGATTAAAACGATTAGCCTTTGTCTTCCTTGTTGGAACTTCAAAGGTCGAAAAATATCGATCGCCAAACAACTTTTTGCAAAAGTTGAAAAAAATGGGTTTATAGCACAACCACTTTTTGAGGAAGAAAAATCATTTATTTACGAACGAGATAAGACCTTTGTTGCTCGAGAAATCTGTGTACTTAAGCGTCTATCGTAAGGAAGGCCTTTGAATGAACGTTTTTATTTCAGACAACATCGACCTTGTCCAAAAAACACCATAGGTCAGAACCGAAAAGAAGAACCCCCATACCAACCACGGATAAAACTTGTCCTCTCGAGACACTGTAGTTTCTGCTTCATACTCTGTTTTTTCCAGCTTATTAATGGTTTCGAAGCTTTTTTGTAAAGCATCATTGTTTCCCGCATAAAAGTAAGCACCCCCAGATATTTTAGCAATGTTCTTGAGTGTTTCCTCGTCAAATTTCGTCTTGTACAAGCTTCCATCAAGGTTTCGTGCATAACGCTCTCGTCCAAACGCATCTTTAATTTTGAGCGGAGCACCACTTTTATTTCCCAGACCAATCGTATAAATTTTTATTCCCTTACTTCGTGCATGTTCAGCCGCAATAAGTGGATCAACACCAACATTAGCCTCCCCATCTGTTAGTAATATCAAAACCTTTGTCCGATCTTTTGCATTTTTAAATCGATTTACCGCTGCAATAATGGCATCTCCAATAGCGGTTCCGCCAAGATTATGTCGTTGCTGATCAATCGTGTCTGTCGAAATTTCTGACAGGTAATAACGAATAACATTGTAGTCAAAACTCATCGGTGACTGCGTAAACGGTTTCCCCGCAAAAACTTCTAGACCAACACGGTCTGTTTTTAGATTTTTAACAAAATCATCAATATACTTTTTTGCCGCTTCCATACGGTTTGGTTTTAGATCTTCGGCCAACATCGACTCGCTGACATCAAGTGCAATTAAAATATCGACTCCATTTTTTGTAATCTTTTCAGCTTCACTCAAACTCTGTGGACGAGCTAAAGCTATCGACAAAAAAGTGATGGTAAGTGTGAAAAAAAACCACTGTGTGAATTTTAACATAACGGGTAGCCTAACGCTTGATGATTGTTTTGTCGCTTTTTTTAGGTCTCCTAAAAAAGGGATACGAAGGGCGTACACGTCTCCTTTCTTTTTTTGCCACCAAAAGAACCCTCCCACTAAGAAAGCAAGCGTTCCTATGAGCCAAAAAATGTAAGTGTTTGCAAAGGCTATATGATTTTCCATTATTTAAAGGTTTTAAGAATGTTTAAGATTTCATCCGCCATCTCTTTCTGTCCCGATCTATGAGCAAATTTTATAGGATCTAGGAGTGAAAAAAAGCGGTGAATGAGGTGAAGCTCTTGTGGAGAGAGGTCTTCCTTTAGGATCTCCTCCATTTCTTTTCCCGTCGCAAAGGCGAAAGGTTTTTTAAACTTTATTTCACACTGTGTTTTGAGAGTTTTAGTGGCGAGTAGTGAAAAATTCTTCCAGTCCCCTTTTTCGGCCTCCTTTTTTAGTTTTGCTAAAGCTTTGTCGACACTGAAACTTGGTGGCGTAAATTTTTTCGTCTGAACGGGCGAAACTGGTTTTACTTCTTTTTCTGGCCTGTACAGCATCTTCCACAAAACAAATCCGGCGGTAGCCAGTAAGAAAATAAGAATGATCCAGTCAAAGACCGTAAAAAAGGGAAGGTGAATAGGTGGTAAATTTTTATGTATTTGATTCATCGTTTATAGGTTAAGTAGCGGTTTGTTGTTTTTGTTGAAAAAATAAATAAAGTTTTTTAAAGAGGACATCTACCGCGGAAATAAAAACAGTCTGACTTTTCTGTTTTTGAAAAAACTTCTGAAAGGTTCGCTTCTTTTTCGTCCGTATTTTTTGGTAGTTTTTTTGAACTTCTTTATCGATCTGAATGGTTTTTATTTCTCCAGAAAAACTATCCTGGAATGAAAATTCACCTTCTAAGTCTAAATCATCCTCGATGGGATCTGAAAAAACAAAGGGAATAATATCATGCTGCAATCGAAGGATTTTTATATTCTTCTTTACTGCCGTACTAAGTGACAGTGGTTCTCCAAGAAACCAAAATACTGTCGATGAATGCTTGAGAAATGAGGCAACTTTTCGTAGTACTCTTGTTATTTCTTTTTTTCTTGTAGCCTTATTCTTTTTTGTTTTTGCTGGATTTTTGTACTGTTCAATACAAAACTTTAAAATTTTGAGGACATTTCGTCGTCCTTTTTTAGGTGGAAATATTCTTTCCTCTCCGTTTCCATAGAAAAGAATCCCAACTCGATCCCCATTCTTAACCGCAGAAAAGGCCAGTAACGAAAACGTTTCCAGTAAACGTTCGTATTTTTTTTGAGGGAGAGAAGAAAACTGCAAAGACGGACTTCCGTCGATTAAAAAGAAAAGGGTGTTATCTCGACTCTCATGGTAAGTTTTGACAAAGAGTTCTCCCTGTTTACTGGTTGTTTTCCAGTCAATATCCCTTACATCATCACCCGTATCATAAGGGCGTATATCCGCAAATTCAACACCTCTTCCTTTAAAAGCACTGCGATAGTTTCCCGCAAAAAGAGAGTCAATTTTGTTATTAGCTGAAATTTCTAAGTATCGAACTTTTTTAAGTATATCTTTTAACATCGGTTGAGAAAGAATTATGGGGTTGGTAGTGTGTGTAAAATAGTATCAATCAGATTGTCTGCTGTGATATTTTCAGCTTCCGCCTCAAAGGAGGGCACAATTCTGTGTCGAAGTATGTCTTTGGCAACAGCTTTTACATCATCAACGGTCACGAACTCCCGACCATTGAAAAGAGCTTCAACCTTAGCTCCTCTCATGAGGTTGATTGATCCTCGAGGTGATGCCCCAAAGGCAATATGTTCTGTAATAGAATCAAGGTGATACTTCTTTGGATCTCTTGTGGCTTCCACTAACTGTGTTATGTACTTAACGATAACCTCATCAGCGTAAACAAGATCAACCATTTTCTGTATGGCTAATATTTCAGAAGCTGTGAAGATTTTTTTAAGTCCATCGAAATCTTGTTTTTCGATACTCGAAACAATTTGCTGCTCCTCTTCGAGTGTTGGATAGTCCAGATGAACTTTATAAAAGAATCGGTCAACTTGTGCCTCAGGAAGCGGAAACGTTCCCTCTTGTTCAATTGGGTTTTGGGTAGCAAGAACGACAAAAATATCTGGGAGACTAAGCGTTTCATCGCCAATAGTTACTTTTTTTTCCTGCATGGCCTCCAAAAGTGCTGATTGTACTTTCGCGGGAGCACGGTTTATCTCATCGGCTAGTAAAAGTTCTGTAAAAATGGGTCCCTTCTTAACCGAGAACTCTTGTGTTTTGGGGTTAAAGATTTGGTTTCCAATAACATCAGAAGGTAAGAGATCGGGCGTAAATTGGATTCGTGAAAATTTCAAGTTACATATTTTCGAAAGTGCTAAAATAGCTGTTGTCTTTGCTAGCCCTGGTACGCCTTCTAGCAAGATGTGTCCACGCACAAAAAGTGCCCCCAACAAACGATCAGCTAGATCTTCCTGTCCAATAAGAATTTTATGAAGCTCCACTTTGGCCTCCTTGATTTTTCGAGAAATCTCAGGAATTTGTTGAGCGAGTTTTGTATTGTTAGTTGTCATATTTATGGTTATTAAAAAGTAAGTATGTTAATACGTTTTTGAGCGTTCCGCGCTATTTCTTGCCTCCAAAGTTTCTATTTCAATATCAACAAGAAGATCCTTTAGGGGAACTCTTTTTTTCTTACCGAAACGCCTTATTTTTCGTTCTATTTTTTTCATGTTAATAGTATTAAAAAACACTCGTATTCTAATCGTTAAAAATGAAGAAATGATGAAGTTTTTACACGATCTAATACTTACGGTTTTATCTTGCTTGAGAAAATATAAATACAATTAACCGGTAAAAGAAGCTGGTATTTAAAAGTCCAAAGCTTAAGTTTTGCCGATACCTAAGTCTTACCTTATCACTGAGACCTTTTTACGCTTATCTTGCCCATTTTTTAGAATTTCCTAAGATCTAAAATAACGGTTGTTCCTTTTTTTATCGTACTCTTAATACGAAAAGACCACTTATTTTTATCACAAATTTTTTTAACAATCGAAAGCCCCAATCCAGAACTGCTTTCGGTGTTAAATATTCTCGCGTTATCAACCTTATAAAACCGATCGAAAATACGGGAAATTTCTTTTTTAGGGATCCCAACACCAAAGTCCTTGATTTTAATAACCCCTTTTGACGTTAACGAAACAACAACTTCTTTGTTTGGATAAGAAAACTTTATGGCATTGTGTAAAAGGTTGAAAAGAACTTTTTCTATATCCGTTTTGTTGAGTACCGCCGAAAACGGTTCTAATTTTGTCGTAATCTTTAGATTTTTTGTTTTAGCCGTTGGGGTACATTTTTTTACAACTTCTTTGAGGATACTCTCAACCGACAACTCTTCTGATGCTGCTTGGCTGGTTGGACTTTCCAGAAAAAGAAGATCTTCGGTCATTCTTGTTAATCGTGATATTTCCGTGTCAATATCAGAAAGAACCTCTCCAATTTCACCTTCCTTCCACTGTTTTTGCTTTTTAAATACCTCCAATGTTACCTTGAGGGCTGCGAGTGGATTTTTGAGTTCGTGACTGACGTCTGCTAAAAATTGTTTTTGCTGTTCATTCTTTTTTTGAATCGGATCGAGTGTTTTTTTGGCAAGAAAGTAACTTAAAAATCCGCCCAAAACGATGAGCCAAAACTCTATCACCAATACCCATTGCTTAATGGTTTGAAGAAAAGAGTGCTGAAGCTCAAGAAGATATTCTTCTTTAGATGCCTGTGGTTGTTTTTTGAGCTCAAGAATCGTTATTTCTTTATTATCGGGAAATAGTAGTTTTTGTTCCCGCCACTCTATTTTTATGGTCTTGGCGTAGTGCCTTTCTTCTTGCTGAAAAATAAGAAAAAGACTTCCCGTAAAAAGATTAAGAAGGACAAGTAAAACAAAAAGATAGAGTCCCGTTAACCGCCAACAAGCTTGTTGAAAATCACTTAATCGGCTCCAAACAGTAGCCAACCCCTCGAACGGTTTTAATAGGATCTTTTTCATCTTTAAATAGTTTTTTACGAATATTTTTTATATGAACATCAACACTATTGCTCCAATTGTCAGCGGCGAAGTCATTTACTTTTTCAAATATTTGATCTCGACTCAAGGCCTTGTTGGGATTTCTCACGAGAGCTTCTAGTATTAAAAATTCCTTTGGTGACAGCCCTATTTCTTTGTGGTTTTTATAAACCGCTTTCCGCTGAAAATCAAGCTCAACCGTTGGTGTTAGGTTCACCTTTTCCGATTCTATATGAGGCTTTCTTCGTGTTAACGCGTAAATCCTAGCCACCAACTCTTTGAACTCAAAAGGTTTGGTGAGATAGTCATCCGCACCAATCATTAGTCCACTTACTTTGCTTTCTGTCGTATCTTTTGCCGTTAGCATTAAAATAGGAACTTCAATATGATGTTCCCGAAGGCTTTTACAGATGGCTTCTCCTGATTTACCCGGAAGCATTAAATCTAAAATAAGAAGATCAAAGCTTTCGTGATGTCTTAGGAAAAATCGTTCCCCATCATCACCTCGTAAAAAAGACTCTACCGTAAATCCTTCCTCTTTCAGTCCTTTTGTCAGTGACCTTGCCAATAATCGATTATCTTCAATAAGACCTATCTTCATAAAATTACCCTAACCGTTTTTGACAACCAAACAAGATGATTCCGTTAAAAAATAGAACCATCAGTCCTTTTATTTTTAGATTATTCCTTTTTTATTTGCAGTTAGTAAGTAACAATTTAATACTAAAAGTTTTTCTTGACAAGGTACCCCCTGTGGGTATAATAAGGCTAATGAAAAAAATACTATTACTCATACCGGTACTGTTTTTACTTACTAGTTGTACTTCGAAAAAAGAGATTTCTGTGGAAGAAAATACTCAAGAAAAAATGTTTACTCTTAAGTCTGAACTATTTGCTTCAACCGTAACACTAACTGGAAACGTTGAAGCTAAAAAGCAAATTCCGATAACCAGTAAAATAGTTGGACGAATTGATCGTCTTTTTGTTGATGTCGGTGATAGGGTAAAAAAAGGACAAATTTTAGCCCGTTACTCAACCATGGATAACGAAAATGAGATAGCCTTTCAAAATGCTATTCAATCTGTTAGAGCCACTAAGTCTAGTAGTGAAAATACTGTTAAAAGTGCTGAAATCAATCTCGAAACAACAAAAAAAGCATTCTATCAGATAAAAAAAGAACAAGACATTGCTGTAAAAAAAGCCTTTGATTCTCTTGTCGTTGAGACTGAAAATACAAAAACTATTTTAACCAATACTATTGGGTTTTTAGACCAAACAATGGGTGTTTCTCCTCGTTTTAAAAGAACCAGTACCGTTTCTAATACGATTGGTCGACAAAATATGATTGGGAAGCACGCCCTTAAAAATCAGATAGATCAACTTATTCGTGAATTTACTATACTTTCTCAAAAAACAAAAGCGGTTAAAAAAGAGGCTATCATTAAAAACGCTCAGGATACTTTAGCCTTTCTTAAAAAAACAAAATTAGCCGTTCAAAATTTTGATAAACTTATTCGTGGAACCGTTGTTTCTTCTACTTTTTCTGAAGATCAAAAAAAGTCATGGCAATCTCGATCTCAAAATTTACTAAACCAACTTGATCGTGCTATTACCCAAATAAAAAACGGTATAAATGCTGCTAAAATTCAACAAGAACAGTCTTCTGTTCAGATTTTATCCGCCCAAAATCAGGTTGAAAATAAACTCTCTCAACTATCTCTTTCTAAATCCGTGGCACAAAATCAGATTATTTCAGCTCAAAGTCAGTTAAACCTAGCCGCGACTTTCAAGAAAGAACTTGTTGTTCGAGCTCCCTTTGCTGGAGTTATCACCGATAAACTCGTTGACCAGGGGCAGCTCATTACACCAGGACAAACTTTTTTAAAGCTTGCCGATATTTCTGGCTTTAAGATTAAAACCGATATTCCAGACAATCAGCTCCAAAATATAGAACTCGATACTGAAGTTGAAATTCAAGTCGATGGACTAGAAGAAACATTTACCGGAAAAATCACAAAAATAAACCCTGCCGTTGATGTAACAACTCGAAAAATTGGTATTGAAGTAACCTTTAATTCTGAAAATACAGATCGTTTAAAGATCGGGCTTTTTGCTCGAATAACTCTAAAAGGAAAACCAAAGAAAACCTTTTTTATTCCAAAATCGTTTATTCAATACGGTTTTGATAAAACAACAGTTGTTTTAGAAGATGGAACGGAAAAAGTAGTTCAACTTGGAGTCGAAAGGAATAACAAAATAGCTATTACTTTTGAAGGTATTACTGAAAACTTAAAAATAAAATCATAAATGAAACTCAATATTACTGGTAAAATTACTAAATTTTTCTTAGAAAATAGACCGCTTACTATTCTACTACTTATTAGTAGTATTTTAATGGGTGGGGTATCTTACTGGATGACCTCAAAACAGTATAATCCTGAAGTAACAATGCCTGTTTTTCAGGTTAGTATTGATTACCCTGGAGCAACAGCTCAAGAAGTTGAAGATTTCATAACAAGAGAGTTAGAGGAAAAAATTTCAGATATAGAGGGTGTTGATAAAATTTTCTCTCAATCTATTGATGGTGGAAAAGCTATTTCTACCGTTCAATTTTTTGTTGGTGAAAATTTAGAAGATTCAAAAGTTAAGCTAACAAATAAAATACTTGGTAATATTGATCTCAAAAGAGGAAAAATTAAAACACCTATTATAAAGTCTATTTCAGCTGATGACGTCCCTATTTTAACTATCGGTTTTTCTAGTCCAACTCTTTCTCAAAATGAGGTTAGAACAAGGGTTATAGAAATTATGAATGACTTAAAAATCGTTAAAAACACAGCTAATATTGCTATTCACGGTGGCGAACCACAAGCCCTTAACGTTACCCTTGATACTGGGAAAATGAAAGCTCGAAAAGTGGATATAGGTGATATAAAAAGAGCTTTTAGTCTTTCTAATTTTCGTCTTCCTTCTGGAAAAATAAAAGATAACGAAACCATCATTCCAATCACAATTGATGGAAATATTTCAAATATTGAGTTAGCAAAAAAACTAATCATTCTTCCGGGTATTCAGTTACAGGATATTGCCATGGTTCAAAAAGGTACTAGTGAAAAAGTATCTATTGTAGAAGTTTTAAAACAAGAAAGTTTAACACCAACGGTCTTTATTTCTATTGCTAAAAGAAAAGGTGAAAATGCTATGACGGTTTCCACAGACATACAAAAAAAACTTAAAGAAATTTTTAAAAATCCTAAATATAAAGAAATCCAATATACCGTCTTTAGAGATGAAGGAAAAACAGCACAAGTAGCTATATCAGGACTTCTTAAGAACTTTTTTTCTTCTATTATTATCGTGGCTATGGTACTTTATATTTTTCTTGGACTTAGAGCTTCATCTATTGTTGCTATCGTTATCCCACTTACTATTGCTTTAGTTTTTATTGCTGGTTTTTTAGCAGACCAAACTATAAATAGAGTGACTCTTTTTGCGCTTATTTTATCACTTGGATTACTAGTTGACTCCGCTACAGTTGTTGTTGAAAATATTTTCCGACATTTCCAAGAACAAGGTGGAAAAGATCGTCATAAAGCTATTATAAAAGGGGTTGATGAAGTAGGAATAGGTCTTTTTCTTTCCACTTTAACCTCTGTTATTGTTTTTCTTCCAACTGCCAAAATTACAGGAATGATGGGTGATTACATGGGACCACTATCTTTTTTTGTTCCTATGGCTCTTATTTTGTCACTTTTAGTAGCTTATATTATTACTCCATTTTTAGCAGATCTACTTTTACCTCAATCCCATAAGATTGATCCTCCTTCTCATGGTAAAATTTTCAAAAAAGTAATTCATTTTTATGAAAAATTTTTAGAAAAAATATTGGAAAATAAACAATTTAAAAAAAGATTTCTTTGGTTTATTTTTGGATCACTTTTTATGACTTTTTTGCTTCCAGCTTTTGCTCTTGTTCATTTTAAAATGCTACCTTCAGCGGATAAAAACCAGTTCTTTATTTATATTGATGCTCCAGAAAATACAAATACACCAAAAACAGAAAAAATAGCTAAAAGTATTGCTCGTATTGTCTTAAAAAATAAAAATATTACATCTATTCAATCCTTTGTTGGAGAACCACCTGTCATTGATTTTAATGGACTTTTTAAAGGAGCTCAATTCCGATCTCGTCCATATCAAGCAACCTTGCGAGTAAATCTCATTGATAAATCCAAACGGTCAATAAAATCAACCCCCTTAATTAATCAAATTCGAAAAGATATATTGAAAACTATAAATAAAGATTCCTCTTTCCCACCAATAACACTTAGATTACTTGAAGATCCTCCAGGTCCACCTGTTCGATCAACGCTTATGGCAAAAGTAAAAGGTCCAGACCGAACCGTTTTAGAAAAAGTTTCAAAAGATATCCAGTCCTTTTTTAAAACAATTGATAATGTCGTTGATATTGATTTGTCTATTAAAAAACCAACACGACAAATAACCTTTGTTATTGATCAGGAAAAAGCCCTTTCAACAGGGGTTAATACTCAACAAGTTATTGAATTATTGCAAACACTTGGACAACACTCTCGTATTGGACAATTTCATATAAAAGAAAGTAAAGAAATGTCATTTATTGAGCTTTATTTACCAGCTGATAAATATGATGAAATTAGTGATTTAGATGAACTTTTTATTAAAAACTATTTTGGTAAAATGGTTCCTCTGTCCTCTGTTGTAAAAAAATATGATAATAAATTACCACCAATTCTTTATCTAGATGATCGAGAAAAAACCATTTTTGTTTCTGCGGAATTAGAAAACAGAAGTGTTATTTATGCAACTATTGACGCTATAAAAAAAGTTATAAATTATAAATTTCCCAATGGAGCGGTTTTAAAAAATTGGAATTTATTTGGTTTAAATTTCGAAACAGACGCAGGAGAAATATATTCTATTGAATGGGGGGGGGAATGGAAAATGACCCTTGAAAACTTCCGTGATCTTGGTATCGCTATGATTGGCGCCTTAGTTTTAATTTATATTATTCTTGTTGCTCAATTTAAATCCTTTTCTATTCCTGGTAAAATTCTTTCAACTATTCCTCTTTCTTTTTTAGGAATTCTCCCTGGATTTTTCTTCTTAGATATAAGTTTTGGTATATTTCTTACCGCTACTAGTTTAATTGGTTTTATCGCTTTAATGGGAATTGTGGTTAATAATGCTATTATTTACCTTGAATATTTTGAAGTTTTAATAAAAAAAATGTCTCGAAAAGCCGCTCTTTTAGAAGCTGGAAAAACAAGACTTCGACCTATCTTACTTACTTCCATGACAACGGTTTTAGGAAATCTAACGATTGTAAGTGATCCTGTTTGGTCAGGATTGGCCTGGTCTATTGTTTTCGGACTTTCTATTTCTGCTATTTTTACACTGGGTGTTTTTCCGGCTTTAATGGATGAAGATTAAACAATTTTCTGAAAATCAGTAAAACCTCCAATAAATTCATCACCAATAAAAATCATTGGAACCGTATAATAATCTAATTTTTTTGCCATTTTTTCCTGTTCTCCTGGATGATCATCAAAATTAATATATTCAAAATCCAGTTTTTTTTGCTCTGCTAAAGCTTTCGCCGCCGTACAAAATGGACAATAAGTCGAACCATAAATTTTTACTTTTTGCATTTATTCTTTTGTTAAATTACTAATAATCTACCTCGTTATTGCTCGTAAGCAAAGTTTACTAAGTGTTTTTAATCCTTCGGCAAGATTTTGCCCTTTTTTCATCGTTTCTTTTGTATAAAGAACGGAAATAGGAATTTCTTTTACCTCAAATCCAAGGAAATAAACCTCGCGAATAAAATCAGAACAAAACTCAAATCCATCAGAATGAAGATGTAATTTTTCAGCAATATCACGATGAAAACCACGTAATCCTGATTGAGAATCTGTTACCCATGTCCCAAAGATGACTCCCGTCAAAATATTAGCAACTTTGTTCGCCAAATATCTAATGATTGGAATATTATTTTTTTCTAAAAACCTTGAACCAATAACACATTTATGTGTTTTAAGGGTATCTAATATTTTTTTAAGATCTTTTATTTTTTGCTGACCATCAGCATCAATCGTTAAAAAATATTCATAATTATTTTTTATTCCCCAATCAATACCTGTTTGAGTAGCCGCTCCCATACCTCTATTGAGTTCATGTTTTAAAACAACAGCTCCACCTTTTTTAGCCCAAAAAGAAGTATCATCAACTGATCCATCATCAATAACAATGATATTTTGAAAACCTGATATTTTTAACTCTTTTAAAAGTTTATAAATATATCGATCTTCATTATAGGCTGGAATTATAACAACTGTTTTTTTAATCATATTTTTTTTCCTTTCCTAACCGATCATGCTAAAATTCCGATACTTTAGCAAGTCTAAAGTTAAATTGGTATCACTGTCCCCGTAGTTCAATGGATAGAACAAAGGACTTCTAATCCTTAGATCTAGGTTCAATTCCTAGCGGGGATACCACCTTATAAAATTTCTTTAATGCCTTTTTCTTTTAGTATTTTTATAATAGATACTCTTTTTTTCTTTGTAAAAAACATAAACTCAATAAAGGGTGCTATATTATTATCTTTATGAATTAACTTTAAAACAGGGAATAGTCTTAATTTATTTACTTTTTTATATCCCTTTATTTTATTGAATTTTATATGCATTTTTTTATTGATATTTTTGATACCAATAAAAGATATTAGATATATAAAAAATCGGATTCCTGGTACCCATTGAAATTTTAAAATAATTTCAGTATCATTTATTATTATTTTAGCAAAAGGATAAGTTGCACATAAACATTTTATGGGATTCTCCCCAATACATAATTGACCAGTAATTTCTATCAATTTATTCATTATAAAAACTATATGAAAAATTATTATAAAAAACAAAATTATTATTTTATCCCCAATGTTCTTTATTATATATATTTAATTATTAGTTTATAAAAATAGTAGTAGAAGCCCTTAAATGTGGAGAATAATTTAAAGTTGATAGATCTGATAGCTTTCGACTTTTTTTAACTTTGTGCTTGATTTTTATCCAGTTTTTATAAGGTCATTCTTTTTTGATATTTATTAAAATATGTGAACAAATAAAAGGTGATATCTATCAAAAAAAGAATGATAAAAATAGTGTCCGTGAAAATTTTTAAAAATTGTGGATAAGTTTTGAATAACCTTGTGGATAAATTAGTAAGTTTTTTGGAAAACTTTTTTTTTATAATTTTATAAAAATTAGACGGTTTATAACAAAATTAAATTATAGGTTATGAACATAGTTTTGTACGTTATAAGAACATAAAAAATAAGATAAAATAAACCTCCTTTAGCTTTATTTTCTAAAGGAGGTTTCCTTATAAACTACCCTATCGATAATATTTAATACAACCCTTAAATTAAGAGTAATATAAACCCTTCTTATAAATCTTGTAACATTTTTTTTAAAAACTGTCCGGTGTAAGATGCTTTAACTTTACAAACCTCTTCAGGCGTTCCTTCGGCTACAATTTCTCCTCCAAAACTTCCTCCATCAGGACCAATATCAATAAGATGATCACAGCACTTAATAACATCTAGATTATGTTCAATAACAATGACAGAGTTTCCTTTATCAACTAAAGTTTGAAGAACGGTAAGAAGTTTTTTAACATCAGAAAAGTGAAGTCCTGTTGTGGGTTCATCAAGAACATAGATAGTTTTTCCTGTTGATTTTTTCATTAGTTCTGTGGCCAACTTTACTCGTTGAGCTTCCCCTCCAGAAAGCGTTGTAGCACTTTGTCCAAGGTGAATATAACCCAGACCAACTTCAACAATAGCATCAAGTTTATGCTTTATATTTGGGAAATTTTCAAAAAATTTTGCCGCGTCTTCAATCGTCATTTTTAAAACCTGAGCAATAGACTTTCCTCGGTACGTAACTTCTAAAGTCTCGTCATTATACCGTTGACCTTTACAGGTTTCACAAGGAACGTACACATCAGGAAGAAAATGCATTTCAATCTTTTTGATACCATCTCCTCCACAAACCTCACACCGCCCTCCTTTTACATTAAAAGAGAATCTTCCCGCACCATATCCACGCAGTCGAGCTTCTGGTGTTGCGGCAAAAACATCACGAATATCGGTAAATACTCCTGTATAAGTAGCGGGATTTGACCGTGGTGTTCGACCAATAGCGGATTGGTCAATTGAGATCAGTTTATCAAGTTGATCAATACCAAGTATTTCATCGTGTTTTCCTGCTGGTTTTTTAGCACGATTTAGTTTTTGAGCGAGGACGGGAACGAGTATTTTATTAATTAAAGAACTTTTACCAGATCCTGAAACCCCAGTGATCCCAACAAAAATACCCAAAGGAATTTTAGCGTTTACGTTTTTTAGGTTGTTTTCCCTAGCGCCAATAATTTCAAGATCACCAATAGGTCTTCGTCGAACACGTGGAACACGAATAGATTTCCTACCAAAAAGAAAATCAGCGGTTTCGGATTCACATTTTTCCATTGCCTTAAAATCACCAGAAAAAATAAGTTCTCCGCCGTGTACTCCTGCCTTTGGACCGATTTCTACAATATGGTCAGCGGCTCTCATCGTGTCTTCATCGTGTTCTACAACAAGAACGGTGTTCCCTATATCTCGAAGGTGTTCGAGGGTGGTTATTAGTCGATCGTTATCTTTTTGGTGTAATCCGACAGAAGGTTCATCAAGAACATAAAGAACTCCTTGTAGTTGTGATCCGATTTGTGTGGCAAGTCGGATTCGCTGAGCCTCTCCACCAGAAAGAGTGTTAGCGGTTCGTGAAAGGGTAAGATAGGCAAGTCCAACATTTTCCAAAAAAGAAAGTCGGTCTGATATTTCTTTCTGAATGGGTTTTATGATTTCCTGATTATGAGTCGTAATATCAAGACTTGTAATCCAATTTTTTGCTTCAGGAATAGACATCTGACAGACATCAAAAATCATCTCCTCACCCACAAAAACGTTTCGCCCATATTCGTTAAGTCTTGCCCCATTACAGGTTTTACAAGTCGCTTCAAGCATATATTCTTCCAATTTTTTTCGAAGCCAATCGGATTCGGAGTCGTTAAACCGTTTTTCTGTTTGAGCCACAATCCCTTCAAATTTAGTGGTTGTTTTTTTCCCAGAAAAAGCACCTTTTAATTCCACCTCAAATTCTTCATCACCAAACCCTTCAAAAAGTTTATCAATAATCTCGGGCTTGATCTCTCCCATCGGTTGGTCAATGGTAAACTTATACTTCTTCCCAATAGCCTCTAAAACAGAAAAATACCACGCCTGAGAATTACTTCCAAGACTTGACCAAGGCATAATTCCACCTTCACGAATAGAGAGTTTTTTGTTAATAGAGATTTCATGATTTAGTTCTAGTCGATATCCCAAACCATGACAGGCTTCACACGCTCCATGCGGAGAGTTAAAAGAAAATAATCGTGGCTCAATTGGAGGAAAAGAAAATCCAGATTCAGGGTCGGAGAGGTGTTCAGAAAAAAGATGATCACTTTCATCACTCATCCGATGGGCAATCATGATGCCTTCTCCAAAATTGAGAGCGGTTTCAATCGAGTCAATTAATCGTAATCGATCATCGTTCTTTCCTTCAATAGTTGAGCCATCAGAAAGCTCTTTTATTTCTCGAGAATAATCCGTTTTTGAGAGCCGATCAACTACAATTTCAATGGTATGTTTTTTCTTTGGATCCAATTCAATGTCTTCATTGATAGTTTTGATAAAACCATCGACTCGCATCCGTACAAAACCAGCCTTTTGGATCTTATCAAAAATATCGTGATGTTCCCCCTTTTTTCCACGGACAACAGGTGCTAAAATCATAAACTTTTCGCCCTCTTCCCATTGATTGATAAGGTCAGCCATTTGCGCGGGCGTCTGGGATTGAAGGAGTGCACCTGTTTTTGGATTTTTGGGGACGCCAATCTTAGCAAAAAGTAAACGCAAAAAATCATACGTTTCGGTTACCGTTCCGACGGTTGACCGTGGATTTCTTGGGGCGGTTTTTTGGTCAATGGAAATAGCGGGACTTAGTCCTTCGATCGAGTCAATTTCAGGTTTCTCCTGTTTCTGTAAAAATTGTCGAGCGTAGGTTGAAAGTGACTCAACATACCGTCGCTGACCTTCGGCGTAAATAGTATCAAAAGCAAGAGAAGACTTCCCAGATCCAGAGACACCCGTTACAACGGTAAGTTTTTCTCGTGGAATAGAAACATCAATATTTTTAAGGTTGTGCATTTTGGCACCGCGAACGACGATCTGTTTGGTCATATGGAGTTATAAATGGATTTAAAATAAAAAAACGAGCCCACAGGCCCGCTTCAGCGAAGCCAGTGTAGAAGTTGGGTTGCTTTTTGTCAAAAGATTTGGTATAATGGTCAGAATTATTGAAAAAATATTATGAAAAATTTATTTACACGGCAGGCAGAGTTTCGGAATAAAGAAGATTTTTTCTTGTACAAGGAAAAAACACCAGAAGCTGTTGTAGAGGGGTTACAAGAAAAAGAAGATGGAGTATTGGAAGCAAAAAAAGCAAAAGAGGTCTTTGGGGAAGAATTGAAAAAATTACTAAGAGAAAGTAGCACCGCAAGCAGTGCAGAAAAAAACAAAACCCACTCCGAAGAGGAAGCAGAAAAAAACGAAATAGAAGTAGAAATGGAAGC
>CAYXXA010000001.1:0-34197 GCA_964468965.1 uncultured Candidatus Peribacteria bacterium | reverse complement strand
AGGGCATTGTCCCTGAAACAAAAAAGCAAGTGGCGGTAAACGAAGAAGAAGGTCTTTCTGATGTGGGGGTAAGGACTCTTTTAGATGAAGTAGAAAGTGATATATCAGCACATTTTGGAACATCTTCTTTCAAAGGCTTCAACCCTGATCAATACGTTTAAAAGCTACTCATCTAAAATTCCGAGTAGTCGTTTTTTTGTGTCTTTTAGGTTATAGTACTGCTGGACAAACGGTCTAGCGTTTTTGCAAAGACTTTGCATTTTAGAAGGGTTGTCAGCAAAAACCCCGATTTTTTCGGCTAGGCTCATGGCGTTATTGGGTTCAACCAAGAAAGGATTTTCATTTAGGATTACCCCTTTTCGCCCCAAGTAATAGTAAAAATTTTGTAAAATATCTCGTGGTCCTGTTTGATCAAAACTTAGCACCATTTTCCCCATTGCCAAGGATTCGGTAACAACACGTCCAAAGGTTTCAGCCTCAGTGGGGAGAAAGAGGCATAAGTCATATTGGTTAATGGTTTCAAAGATGTCGTCTACCTCATTGAGAAAACGGACTTTTTGCAAACCTCTTGTATTTACGAAATCGTGACATTTTTTTTCATAGTCAACCGTTTGTTTATCAGTAGAAACAGCGTTTCCAACAATATCAAAAGAGAGGTTAGGATTTCTTTCCTGAAGAAGATCAGCGGCTTCAAGGGCATAAAGTTGTCCTTTTTTTGGATCAATTCTTCCTAAAACAAGCACTTTTTCGATTTTTTGCGATATATTCGCATTTTGGATATGGGCAAAGTCAATACCGTTTTCGACAATTCGTATTTTGTTATAATATTTCGAGGGAATAACCTCACGAAGTCGGTTTCGCATAGCCATAGAGTTGGCGACGAGAAGGTTAGCTTGCTTGGCAATCCTTTTTATGAGAAAATCAGGAATAGTAAAATCGTGAAACATCGCGATCCAATTTCCCGACATTCCCAAAATAGACTTTGCCAGATACATGACAAAGTGTGTTCGTGGTGTATTACTAAAAAATTGCCGTTTTTTTGTGCCTTTCACAAGTTTTTGCAAACTCCTTGCACTTGAAAGTAGTCGCAAAGAATGCCCTAGTTTAGCCAAAGAGCCACCCTTGACGGAAGGGTAATTAAAGTCGATAATTTCAATTTTATCAGATAGGCGAGCTTTATAGTTGGAACTTTTTCCTCCGATGATAGTTGGATGTACTTGCTGAAGCTCTCGATCGGTAAGATTATTGAAAAAGTCAATAAGAAAGCACTCTGCTCCACCAATAAATTCGCCTTGATCTAAAAAAAAAGTTTTCATTGATAGGAGTTTAAAGTTTTCAGTTCAAAGTTCAAAGAAAATAAAAAGAAGAGACTAGAAAAAATTGAGAATGTCTCTAATCTCTCTAGTGTGTGTTTGAAGCCTTAGAACTAATAACTTCAAATTTTGAACTTGTAAAAAATTAATTTTAAAAGCCTATGATTCAAAACCTAATCCTCCTTACAGGAGAAGATACCTATCGATTATCAGAGCGTTTACGATTTTATAAAAAAGCCTTTGTTCAAAAGTATCCAGGGAGTGAAATCGAAACCTATACCGAAAAATCAGACTTTTCATTACTTGAAAATGCAGCCCTGACACCGAATCTTTTTGGATCGCGTCGGCTTATTATTTGTGAGAATTTTTGGACAACGGAGCATTTTGAAAAGGCAGAAAAAAGTGGTTTTTTTACTCAACTTCCAAACGCTTCAGAGACGTGTACGATCATCTGTTCACAGCCCAATTTGGATAAGCGGAAAAAAGTTTCCAAGTTTTTACTCAAAAACGCCAAAGTAGAAGCCTTCGCACCAATGTCAGAAAACCAAACGTGGGACTGGGTAGCTCAGTATACCGTAAGTCATGGAGGGACAATTACCCATGCTAACGTAAAAAAACTTGTTCATCGATGTGGAGAAAATGGTTGGAACCTAAGTCAAGAAATAGCAAAGCTTATTTCGGCAAGTAGTGACGGCGTTATTACCGAAGACTTGATAGAAACATTAACATTACCACATCCGAAGGTTATTATTTGGTCATTTTTGGAAAACCTAAGTAAAAAAAATAGAATGGGCGCTTTGGGATCATTTCGAAAGTTGTGCGTTATGGGAGAATCTGTCCATCAAATTTTGGCAATGATTATCCGAGAAGTACGGATTCATGCACAGATTCTTTCAGGAATTAGGCAACGACTTTCTGCTAAGGAGATCGCAACAGAAGCAGGGTTTCATCCTTTTGTGATACAAAAAACGATGGGCTTGTCTCGTAATTTTTCTATGTCACAGATTGAGGGGTTATACGATGAGTTGTTCCAAGTTGATCAACGAATAAAGACAGGAGGGATTATGCTTTCAACAGATGACCAAGGGGAATTGGAACTCGCGATTGAAAAACTGATTCTCCGAGCTACGGCGTAAACACATAAATTTACCCCTTCCTCGTCAAGGGGGTTTGAATAAATAATTAAAGAATGAATATTTTTGAAAAAAACGGTTTTGATCTTACGTCAGAACAAGCTGAAAAGTTTGAGAAACTGTATAATGTTTTTTCCGACTGGAATGGAAAAATAAACTTATCCGCTATTCGTGATCGTGAAGGTATTTTTGAAAAGCATTTTGTAGACTCTCTTCTTGCGATGAAATTTTTTGATTTTAATAATAAAAAAATTTTAGATCTTGGTGCCGGTGGAGGATTTCCAAGTTTACCGCTGGCGATTATGAATCCCAAAAGTTCGATTTTAGCGGTCGATTCGGTCAGAAA
Source organism: uncultured Candidatus Peribacteria bacterium (assembly GCA_964468965.1). Lineage (GTDB taxonomy): Bacteria > Patescibacteriota > Gracilibacteria > UBA4473 > UBA4473 > JALWQU01. The sequence goes on along the minus strand of CAYXXA010000001.1, from coordinate 31,405 downwards.
AAAGACAAGGGCTATTTCAGACATGGCCAATAAGTTAGGACTAGATGTTAAAACCTGTAATGACCGCATTGAAACACTTGGCCAAGATAAAAGATATCGAGAGCAGTTTGATTTGGTAATCGCCCGAGCATTAGCGCCTTGGCCGGTTTTATTAGAGTATGCTCTTCCGTTTGTGGCAGTTGACGGATATTTCATTGCCTACCAAGGGCCTGCGGTGATAGACGATTTAGATAACTTTGAAACTCTAGAAGATCGACTAGGAGGAGAAATAGAACGAATCAATGCGGCACAATTGGGGGAAAGTGAACGAATTTTTGTTATTATTAAAAAGAAGAAGCAGACACCAAAGAAGTATCCACGGATGATAGGAGAGCCGAAAAAGAATCCATTGAAATAGATTTCTAACAAGAAAAGGTAAAGGTAACGAGAAAACAAGAGGACGAATTGGAACAATTTAACCGTGTGTATATAGAAAGGGGGCTGTATAAAAAAACACCCATCCGAAGATGAGTGGTTTTTTGTAGGCATAGCCCTTTTGACTTAGGCCATAGCGATTTGTTCCGCTTTTGGTCCTCTGTCAGACGTTCCCATTTCAAAAGTGACAACGTCACCTTCTCGTAGGTCTTCAAACACGAGACCTTCTAGGTCATTAGCGTGGAAGAAAACGTCTTTTGATCCATCCTCTGGTGTGATGAATCCGAATCCATTAAGGATTTTTTTGATAGTACCTTTCATTTTGTGAAGGGTTAAAAAATAATTTCCGCAAGTTGTATTTTGTAGAAATTTATTAACTAAACCCTGTAAAATCTTGAACTCTGTGGATTTCAATAATAGGGATATATAAATAAAAAGCAAGTTTTGTTTTTAGGCTATAAATTCTAGAATATAACCGACCACGAAATATCGACCTCGGAAACCTTCCCCAAAATCATATTGATTCAATTGTTCGTAAACTCAATAACAGACCTCGCAAATGCCTCAACTTCCTTTCCCCTAGTTTCCTTTTTAACGCTTTCTAACTAAAGTGGTCGGATTACTACTTGAATTCATCGATTTTGTCATTCTCTTTCTGTTTGTATTTTTTCAACTTTTTCTTGTAACATCAATAATAATTGATACAGTTTATATTGATATAGTTAAAAGAATGGAAGATTGCCTATGTACCTCGACGGAAAGTCAGCAAAAAATTGAGGAAAGCACCCCTTTTCTCAAGGCGATTGCGGATCCAACTCGACTAAAAATTATTTGCTTTTTGAAACAAAAACCTCGATGTGTTTGCGAAATTACAGTCTTTTTAAACCTTCCGCAAAATTTGGTTTCCCATCACCTTAAAACGCTTAAACAACAAAAAATTCTTTCCAGTAAAAAAAAGGGGCTTAAGGTTTGGTATTCGCTCGAACACCAAACCTTTGATCCGATTATCCATTTTTTACACACCCTTATTCTGTAATTTTTTAACCTTATTTTTTATGAAAATCCAAGTCCTCGGTTCCGGTTGTGCTACTTGTAAAAATCTCCACGAGTTGGTGGAAACGGTTGCCAAAAAAGTCGACCCAATGCTCACGGTAGACTATTCCACTGATATGCTTGACCTCGCCAAACTCGGCGCAATGGGGAGTCCTGTCTTTGCAATTGATGGTAAAATTATTACCGCTGGAAAACTTCCCAGTGAAATAGAAATTAAAGAGGCCATTGAAGCAAAAATGTAATTTATTATTCTCATGTCAATTTTTTATCCCCTCGAACTCTTTGCCAACTGGCTCGCTTTTTCCGCCCTTGGACTTGATCCGGTTTCTCCCCTCGGCAGTGCGGTACAGTTTTTTCTATACGATACGCTCAAAATCTTTGTCCTCATGCTGTTTATTACACATTTTATGAGTGCCTTGCGGTATTACTTACCGATAGAAAAACTGCGAGATTTTTTACAAAAAAATAAACTCTATGGGATTGACTATTTTTTAGCGACGATTTTTGGAGCGATAACCCCTTTTTGTTCCTGTTCATCCATTCCTCTTTTTATTGGGTTCTTAGAGGCGAGAATTCCTCTTGGGATCACGTTTGCCTTTATGATTACCTCGCCATTGGTTAATGAGATTGCCATTGCTCTTTTCTTGGGGGTCTTTGGATGGAAAATCACCGTTTTGTATGTTATTACTGGGATTGCGATTGGTATGATTGGCGGTTTTATTTTGGGAAAAATGAATATGGAGCAATATGTTGCAGATTTTGTCTGGAAGATCAAAGCTCAACATCATACGGCAGAAAAAAAGAAAAAGTCACTTGTAGAAGTTTTTCCTGAGGTATCAAAAGAAGCCCTTGATATCATCAAAAAAATTATGCTCTATGTTGTTTTGGGTGTTGGCGTAGGGGCGGTAATTCACGGCTATGTACCCGAAAACTTTTTTCAAAAATACCTTGAAGAAGCAGGGGGTTGGGGCGTGCCACTCGCCACGATCTTGGCGGTACCGATGTATTCCAATGCCTCTGGAGTCATTCCCATTATTCAGTCGCTCGTGGATAAAGGGGTTCCACTGGGAACGGCACTCGCCTTTATGATGGCGGTAGTAGGGCTTTCGCTCCCCGAAGCCTTGATTCTCAAAAAAGTCCTCAAACTCCCACTGCTCCTCACCTTTTTTGGTGTCGTCACAGTAGGGATTATCATCATTGGATATCTCTTTAATTGGATTTTTTAGTTTTCTGTTTTGAGGGAAAGAACCTATCTTGTTGACGATGAAAAAATGACACTATGTCCTTTAGGCATACTGTCATTTTTCCGTTGGCTCCCGGGGTCGGATTTGAACCGACGACCGATTGGTTAACAGCCAATTGCTCTACCACTGAGCTACCCGGGATCGCGTTGTTACAGATTATAATTACTTCACGATCTTAGTTTATTCGATAGTTCTATAATTTCCGTCTGCTTTGCCTCTTCTCACAAAGGTACGCTTTTCGCTCTCCGCCTTTGCTTAGGGGAAAACCCCAAATGAAGCCACAGAAATATAAGAAATTTTAAATCAATGTCAAAAAAAACTTCTTACGTATTTAAACGAAGAAGCTTTTATACTTTAGTGTAAATTGAGTGATGAATTAGAAAGGTAGATCTTCAGGACTTATTTCATCATTGGCTGGTTTTGGCGTAGACTTTGCTGCGGCTTCGGCTGGAGCACTCCCATCCGTATTTGGTTTCCATGTATCAACCTCTAGGTAATGAGTTGTTCCTTTTTCACTTGGGGTTCGTCGCTCTTTTACAACAACATTAATCCACCCGTTATCAAGATTTTGTTGCATTTTTTCGATATCCTCTGCAGTGAAACTGAGTTTCATCAGTTCTCCGTACTGAGTTTTAATAATACGTCCATTTCCAACATAAATTTTTTCGTCTGCCATAGTATTTTGGGGTTAGATTTTATTCAGCGACAAGATTAAAAAATTCGCCAAAAATAACAATACATTTAAAGAGATAATGAATGTATCTTTTGAGAAAAAGGTTCTCATAAAACTAAAAAACCTACCGGTTTGACCATAAGATAAAACTCAAGGTTAAGTACAATTTAAATTTTTGTTGATCGAAATGATCAGAATTCACGGAAATCTTCATCATCTCTTCATGGAAGACGGTTATAGTGAATACGAATAAAACTAATAATCTTTAATGTTTGCAGAATTTTATCACTATTGGTGGCTACTCCTGCTCCTTCCACTTCTTCATTTTGGAGGGAAATACTTTGTACAAAAAAAACGACAGGAGCAGAGTTCTCCCTTTATTCAGCATAATCAAAATATCGAGCTCTCTCATGGGTTTTGGCGTACGAAAGTAGGCCTTATTGGATTTGGCATTGTTTTACTCATGTTGGCGGTTTGGCGACCGCAGTGGGGGGATAACCTAGAAAAAATTGAAAAAAAAGGACTGGACATTGTTTTTACAGTTGATGTTTCCAAAAGCATGAAGGCGCTTGATTTTTCTCAGGGGAGAACCCTGATTTCTCGTCTAGATGCTACAAAATGGCTTATTGAAAACTTCGTTCAAAAACGGAAAACAGATAGAATTGGTCTTGTTGAGTTTGCTGGAGAAAGTTTTGTAGCGTCACCACTTACGCTTGATTACAGTGTTTTTCTTAACTTTCTTAAAAATATTTCTAGTGATGATTTAGGAAAACAAGGAACCAATTTAGCAGAAGCACTAAATGTTTCTCTGGGAAGACTAGATGTTCAGTCAGCAGAAAAACGAGGGAAGGCCATTATTCTTTTTTCAGACGGAGATGAAACGATCTCTAGTGATGCGAAGCAAATGGCAAAACTTGCGGCTGAAAAGGGGGTAAAAGTATTTACGGTTGGAATTGGATCGGAAAAAGGCAGTCCGATACCAGAAGGACAAGATGGGTTTGGGCGTATCATCTATAAAAAGTGGAAGGGGGAAACCGTGATGACCGCTCTTAATCCAGATCCGCTTAAAACGATTGCTCGTATTACGGGGGGGGAATATTTTCATGCCGAAAGCATTAAAGATCTAGAAAAACTTCAGGCAAAACTTAAGACACTTCCTCAAAAAATTCTAACAGAAGATCAAGTGACACCTCAATCTGAACAGTATTTCTGGTTTACTTTTTTCGGGTTACTCTTCTTTAGTGCTGGAATATTACTTCCTCCAAATATCTTTGCTCAAAAATAATCATGAAAAAAATAATCACTATGGCTACGGGAACGATAATGGGACTTGCTATTTTGGCAGGAACCGTTTTTTTACTTCCGAATGAACTACACTTTAAGATCAGTAACGCACAAGGGGATTATGAAACGGCTGAAAAAGTTTTTCCTAAGTGGAAACTCATTGCTCAAAATAATAAACTTGGAACACTTTATACGGCGAAAAAATATAAAACGCTAGATAACGTTTTAACAAAAACAGTTCAGGAAAATTGTCGGCTGGAACACAAGGTTATTCCTGCTTTCTGTGCAAACTTTTTTTACCTTGATGGGTTGGTAAATTACCAGTTGGGAAAGGATAAGGATTTTGAAGAACAAAAGAGGCTTTTTGAAAAAGCCATTTTAGCATTTACAAAGGTTATGGCGATGATGGAGAAAGGCAGTCAGGCATACGTTTGGAGTCAAGAAAACATTGAGTTTCTGCAACATAAGTTTCAGGAAAAACAAAAGGAAGCGTCAAAAAAGAAGGACAAAAGGAACGATAAAACGGAAAAGAATAGTGAGGCTGGTAAAAAGGATGAAAAGGGTAGTGGGGACTCAAAAAAGGAAAAGCGAGAACAGGATGCCCAGAATAAATCAAATGATAATAAGGCGTCTTCTGGTCAAAAGGGAGGCAAAGAGAAACAAAAACAGGATAACAAGAAGGATGTTTCTGGTTCGAAAACAGCCAAAGAGGATAAAAAATCATCTGGAAAAGAAAAAGGAAGCGAATCTTCTAAGCAGAAAGGAGTATCGGCTTCAAAGTCACAGGAGAAGTCGTCCCGAAAAGGAAGCCAACCTGCTCAATCTCGACTACCAAAGCAAATGCAACAAGAACTTGAAAAGATCCAACAACAGCTAGAGGCTGATCAAAAAAATAGTCAAAAGGGGTTCAACCGTTCTCAGTCAGCGGCAAAAAAGAATAATATCGATCGATCGGATCCTTTTAGCGACCCATTTTTTCAACAATTTTTTGGAGGTGATCCGTTTTTTCAGAATCCATTTGGGAAGAAGAATCTTCGAAAGCAAATTCAGAACCCTCATGAAAAAGATTGGTAAGATGGTAGTTCATCTGATAGGCTAAACATTGATGTATTAAAACATAGGTTAATCATGGAAGATACTATTATAAAGTTTCACAAAGCTCCGATTTTCGTTTTTGCTCAAATAATTATAGCAACGATTATTTCAGATGTAATACTCGGAGTAGTTATGATTATTTCTCACTTAAAAAATAGTCAACCCTTTTCAACAACAAATTTCACACTCACGGAAGATATCTTTTTGTATTTTCTTTTGTTTCAGTTGTCGATGATGGTTTACACTTTTATAACATGGAGGCGTGACTATTTTTGGAAAAAGGGCGACATTTTATTTCATCATCGAGGGATTATCTTTTCCCGTATTAGCGAATACGATTTAAGAAGCTGTGAGTCCATTAAGTTAAAACAAGGGGTGCTAGGAAGACTCTTTGACTACGGTCATGTCTACATTAGCTATCCGCAGGAAGAGGCAAGGTTCACCTTTTGTCCTTCGCCAAGATCCTTTTTAAAAATCATTACCGTTCAACAAAAAAATAAGCTTTCTTCATAATTTGTTCATAATATGCTTGTAGAATAGTGACGTAATAATTTTTAATACTTATAAAAATGAGAAAAAAACTATACGCACTAGTCTTGGCCATGCTTTTTTCGACAAAGTTTGCTTGGGCTATTAATATCGATATGATCTCAGACAAAAAAGAAGTATCCACTGATGAAATGTTTCAGATCAGCCTTTCTATTGATGGAGAGGTCGACGGTGGACAGATTGGGATCAAAGGACTGGACAATTTTGAGATCATCGGCGATCAAACCTCATTACGACGAATCGAAATTATCAATGGAAGAACAACGCACTTTCAAGAAAAGGTGCTTACCCTTAAGCCTACGTCATCAGGACGTTTTACGCTAACAGCTTTGGCACAAGAAAACGGACAAATTATAAAAAGTGCTCCTGTTACGATTAACGTCAAAAAATCACTTACACAACGTACGAAAGAAAAATTGCTCGAAACGCCTCAAGGTGAGAAAAACCAAATGAACAATAACGATATAAAAGACCTGTTAAAAGTCAGTACCCAAAAACCTGTAACACCATCGAAAGCAGCGATATCTCAAAAAGATCAATTGCTAAAAATACCAGCCCTTGAAACCTTCCCAAAAGTGCAACAGATGTCGCCCTTTAACGCCTTATTTTGGGCAGAGTTTTTAGGTTTGTTGACTGTTTCCATAGTTGTTCCCTTGCTTTTACTGGCGGTCTGGAGAAAATATATTTCAAAATAGGAAAGAAAATAGTTGCGTCTAAAAAAAAGAATCTCAACACCGAAAGTGTTGGGATTTTTTTGGCAGGCGCGGTAGGAATCGAACCCACGCCAAGGGCTTTGGAGACCCTTGTACTACCATTATACTACGCGCCTTTTTGAAATAGTATCGGTACAATAGTATTTTTTGAATACAAAAAATCAAATGGCAATTGCCTGAACTTTTTTTGAGAAGTTCTGAAAGTGTTCTTGATGTGTTGTGGTAAAGAATGTTTGCGTGCCTTCACAGAGTTGTTCTAGGTGTTTTTGTCGGTCATCATCGAGTTCAGAAAAAACATCGTCAAGAAGGAGGATGGGGGTACTATGGGTTTGCTGTTGTAGGTATTCTTTTTGGGCAGAAAGAAGCGCGAGTAAGACAGATCGGATCTCCCCACGGGAAGCGGTTTGATTTATTTTTTTCCCTCTCAAATAAAATTGAAAGTCCCCACTGTGTGGCGCTATTAGGTTTTTGCGAGCTACTTGTTCACGAAACTTTTCTCGGGCGAAAAAGTCCAAAATACCCGCTTCAGAGCAGTCAAATCGTTCTGTACACTCAAACTGTATATCGATGTCGTCCTTTTTTCCCGAAATAGTACTGAGTTGTTTTTGGAATATTGAGCGAATACTTTCTAGAAAACTTTTTCGTTGATGAATAATGGTAGGAATGGTTTCAGACAAGATTTGGTTCCACGGCTGGATCATAGCTTGAAGGTTTGCATCATTAGAAAAATTACGAAGGAGTGTTACTTTTTGCTTATGAGCTTTTGAGGCGGTTAAGAGTTGATTTCTGTATTCAGGAAAAATCTGAACAAGGAAGCGATCAAAAAACTTTAAACGGTGGGTCTTTGGACCAACGAAGAGCCCGAGATGTTCAGGACAGAAGAGAAGCGAATTAATCTGTCCAATGTGTTGGCGAAGTGAAATTTTCTTTTCGTTTTTAAAAAAAAGGCGCCCTCGGTTTTTAATTTGCACTTGGTATATATCTTCTCCAAAAGCCGCTTCAATTTTAGCTGATTGGGCATCATGACTGATAAGGTCAGATCCATGATGTTCTCGCCAGCTTTTACCAAGACTAATAACAAAAAGTGCTTCTATGATATTTGTCTTCCCTCTTCCGTTCCCCCCCCAAAAGACAATCTGGTCTGAGGTAAAGTCAAATGACCTTTGAGTATAACTTCGGAAGTCATAAAGAGAAAGGTTTTTACAAAAGGTCATCATATAAAGTATCCCTAAGTACCAAGAATTAATCAATAAATTTTTTATACAAAGTATATTAAAAGAATAAAAAAGTAGAACAATCAACCCAAAAACATCGAAAATAAAAATATTTATGTAACATATGAAAGCACTATTACGTTAGTAGTGCATGGCAGAATGAGTAGTAATTAGTTGACATTCGTTGGCTTGCTACATAGAATGCCTCGGCTTAGGGAGTAATGTAAATTACTTCATTCCGTTATGTGTAGCGGAGGAACTAAGCACCTAGATCTTTGAAATAACGGCCGGGGAAATTATATTTCTCTAGAACTCAAACTTACGGAGATAATCTTCTTCTTATAAACCTGAAGTGGTATTTATTTAATTAAACAACACTTCACTATTTACTAATAATTTAGAATTATGGATTTACTTGCAAATATGCGAAAAGGTCTTGCTTCTATCGCTCTAACAGCTTTGGCTTCTACCTTTATGGTAGCTCCTGTGCAGGCTCAAAGTCTCGGATTTACCGATGACTCTGAAATTCCTTCATGGGCAACTGAAGCTATTGGAGAATTGATGGATCAAGGCGTTATTGGCGGAAATGACGATGGTTCTTTTGCTCCTAACCGACAATTGAATCGTGCTGAAGTTTCCAAAATTATCGTTCTCGCTACTGGGATCGATATTGATACAACTGGAGGCCCTCACTTCCCTGATGTAGACCAATCAGCTTGGTACTACGACTACATTGAAACAATGTACAATCAAGGATGGATTAATGGTTACCCAGATGGTTTCTTCCGACCAGGTGTTGGAATTAACCGAGCGGAAATCGCTAAAATGGTAGTTAACGCATTTGAACTAGACCAAGATCTAGCTGGAGCACCTCATTTTGATGACGTTACTTCTGCTGATTGGTTCTACGGATATGTTGAAACTATCTACAACAATGGTTGTATGCGTGGTTATGGTGACGGAACATTTGGTCCGGCTAACGCTGTAACTCGTGCAGAAACGGCTCAGATCGTTTACTGTGCACAACTTGTTGTTCTTAATCCTACAGGAGTAGCAGAAGGAACACTTGAAGTGACATTGTCTAATGACACTCCACGAGGAACAAACATTCCTTACAACGCAACTTCTGTTCCTTTTACAACGATCGAGTTAACAGCATCTGACGATGCTGATGTTGAGATTTCTTCTTTGACATTCACTCGACTTGGACTGGGAGACAACGACGATTTTGATAATGTTTGGCTTGAAATTGACGGCTTTAAAGTTGGAAATGACAAATCAATCAATAACGATGATGTTGTTGAATTACGATTCAACCCACCTATCGTTGTTCCAGCAGGACAAACGCTTGTTGCGGACGTAGTTGCTTCTTTGGATTACCAATTGGCAGCGGACGGTACTTGTTATGCATCTGGAGCAGAAGGATGTAATATCGGTCACCACAACCGACTAGCGTTAGTTTCAGCAGAAGATATTGTTTCTACTGCCGCAAATATCGCTGGAGACTTCCCAATTGAAGGGGAGGAAATGGAAGTAGCTGATTACCGAGTTTCTGAAATTAAATTCGCACGACTTGGATCAGATACAACAGTTAGTGTTGGAGATAGCTACATCGAAATCGGTAAATTCCGAATGTTGAATGCTTCTACAACAAACAAAGACGTTGAACTACGAGCTATTACTTTCAAAAATGATGGTACAGCACAACTAGAAGACGATCTTGAAAATGTATCTCTTTATGTTTCTGGAGAACAAGTTTCTGCTGAAACAATCATCGATGGTGACTATGTTACTTTCCGACTTGATAATGGAGTTACAGGAGGATACATCCTTGAAGACGGAGATTCTCGAATCTTCTCTATTCGTGCAGACATTGTTTCTGCAGAAAAAGGAGACACAATCAATTTCAAAGTTGATAACTTTGAAGATATCGTTGGAGTTGAAATCGGAACAGCTTTCGGTGTGAAAGCTATTTCTGGAGACTCAAACGGAGCAACTTTCGCAGGAACAACAACAACTGTTGATTCAGGGATTGCTTGTCTTGATAAATCAGCTGAAGATAACTGTGCACGACTTCGTGCTTACGCTATCGATGCAGGAGACATTAATATTTCACGAGACCCAGCGTCTCTTGGAAATCAAGGATACGCACCAGGATCAAACGATGTAGTAGCATTAACAGCTCGAGTAGTTGTTGATCAACCAGTTATCGTTGACGGTGTGCGAATCAACGTTCTACAAGCAGATAATACTATTGATGCTACAAAACTTGATTCATTGGATGAGTTAAATGCTCATTTTGATAACTTCCGACTTTTCCTTGACGATAAACTTATCGACACTGAAAATCGATTCACAGGAACTTTTGGTCCTAATGGAGTAGGAGCTTACCTTAACTTCAACACTTCGTTTGAAATTGCAGGAACTTCAGTATTGAAGCTCGTAGCAAATATTGCAGATGGAGCCGCTACTGGATCTCGACTTCGACTAGAAGTTCAGAATACGGCTTTTGAATCTCCAGAATTTATTTCTACAGGAGACCAAGTAAGTCAAACTGAAATTCAAGGTTCAGCTCAAGCTTCATTCGTTGAGGTTCAAGAGTCACAACTTATCATTACCAAGTCTGACGGTCTTTCAAACGGAGATAGAATCGTGGCTGGAGTTAATGATGTTACTTTCTTGAAATTTGTCCTTGATAATAATGATTCAGGAGACGTAACAACAAGCTCTGTCTCAATCCAAGCTATCGGAAACGGTGCGGCTACGGATTATAAAAACTTTACCGTAGCTATCTTTGTAGACGGAGTACAACAAGGTTCTTCTCGAACACTTGAAGCTGATGGTTCAGCAACGTTCAATGATCTTGCAGTGGTTATTCCATCAGCAGGACAAACTGAATTTGAAGTTGTAGTAGATACAATCGAAGCTTCAGCTAACGCTAATCCAGCGAATACAGTTCTTGTAAACGGTCCAGCCGTTGCATCAGGAGGGAATCTAGGATCTGGAACGGGTGCCGTAGCAGCAGATTGTATTGCGACTACTATCCCAGCAGGAGCTTCAAGCTTCTGTGTATATGGAGACGTTTCAGCAACAGCACCAGGTGCACAGGTTGTTATTTCAGCAGATGCTACTCCAACAGGAGGTAATGCAGAAATCAAAACGGTTGATTCTGTTTCATACGACTCAGCATCTGGATACTCTGTTGTCACTGTTACAACACCATTTGTTAATGAGCATGCCTCTCAACAGGCAGGTATAGTGGTTACTCAATACAACGCTCAACCTGGTCCATCTACATTCACTGTAGCGGATGCCTCTAAGATCGAGGCTGGAGACATTGTTACTATTGGAGGATCTACATGTACTGTTACGGCTGTTTCAGGTAATACTATTACTTGTCAGGAGGCTATCGGTGCAAAACCTACAGGAGCAGCAGTTATAGAAACTACAACTGGAAACAACATCCGATTTGTGGTTACAGCTGTTGATGCGGATAACGTTGAAAATGGACAACAGGTTGCGGTTATTGAAAATACAAATTCTCTAGGGGGAACACAAAGTGATCTACTAGATGAGAATGCTACCGGAAACAATGAAAATTGTGATATTGATGGTGTTGAAACAAATGCTAATCTAGAAGGGGATACAACAGATTCATCTGCCGCTAATTATCTATGTGGAGTTCGATTTGCCCTTGTGCAGTCTGGACAACTTACGGTAGCGCAAGGTGCGACTATTGTTAACGATTCCAATATTCTTGTGGCTAACGCGCAAGATGTAGAAATCTTTAAACTTCGACTCTCTGCATCAGATGATGAAATTCAGGTTAAAGACCTATTCTTCACGCTAACTAACGCAGCATCTGGAGATCGAGTAGACTTCAAACTCTACAATGAAGATGGTCAACTTATCCAACAGAAACAATCTACTGGAACAACACTTCACTTCGAATTGGCTAACAACGATCGAATTCGAGTGCCAAAAGATGACTCTGTAGTAGTAACGCTTAAAGTTGATGTTCGATCTATTACGAAAGCGAACCAAACTGGAAATGTCCTTCAGGTTGCACTTTCAAATGCAGCAGGAACGGCTAACAAAGGAGTTGAAGCGGTTACTGTCGCAACAGGATCTGATCTTCCTGGTGGAGAGATTTCAGTTACTGGGACACCTACAAGTGAGCAGTATGTAATCTACCGAACAATGTTGACATTTGCTAACGCAGCTGTTCAACCACAGTTCACACCGGCTGGAACTGGTTCTAATCAACCAATCTTCCGATTTACGGTAACGAACGATGCTGCTTACGAAGCATTGCTTAATAAAGTGACAGTAAATGTTACACCATCAAATGGAGTAACCGTAAATGGAAACCTACGATTAGTTAAGTACTCAAGTGCTGACTACACAGGAACGCCAACAGTTATTACAACTAATGCAGCAGGAGTTTTCTCTGGATTCTCAGAGGAAATTGATGGAACAAATTATTATGAAGTTCAGGCAACCGATGGTTACACTGATAACATTTCTTCAGATAATGACTACATCACAACAACGATTGCTACAGATACAACACCAGTTGCACCAGCTGCAACAGCAGGAGGTGTTGGTACACCAAACAACATTATCTGGTCTGATCGATCAAATAATGGAGGAGCTGGAGCGTACCTAAATGGTTACGAACTTGTTCTACCAAGTACTTCTACAGGAGTTCGAGAGTAATCTCTGATACTTGTAAAGTATGATCAAAAAAACCTTCGAGGTTTTCCAAAACCCTCGCTCGAAAGAGCGAGGGTTTTTTTGTGTAGAGCCCTTGTCAGTTGGGATTAAAGGGAGTAGACTTAAAATAATTAAAATTAAACCACATGAAGCATACACTTCCAGATCTTCCCTATGCCATAGATGCTCTAACTCCTTATATCTCGGCAGAAACACTGAGCTTTCATCATGGTAAGCATCATCAGGCTTATGTAGACAATTTAAACAACTTTATTTCCAAAACGGCTTTTGAATCAATGTCCCTTGAAGACATTATTCTGAAATCAGAGGGTGCTACTTTTAATAATGCGGCACAGGTGTGGAATCATACTTTTTACTGGCATTCAATGACGCCTAATGGAGGAGGAAAGCCAACAGGAAAAATAGCGGAAATGATCAAGGATAGGTTTGGTAGTTATGATGAGTTTGTCGTGAAGTTCAAAGAAGCAGGGATAACTCAATTTGGATCAGGATGGGCTTGGTTGGTGCTGAATAATGGGAAACTCGAAATTATAAAGACGTCCAATGCGGAAACGCCAATGACGCGAGGAATGAAGGCTTTGCTTACCTGTGATGTTTGGGAGCACGCTTATTATCTTGATTTCCAAAATCGACGACCTGATTATATACAAACCTTTTTAGATCACTTGGTGAACTGGGAGTTTGTAAATGAAAATATCGTGGCATAGTGATATAGAAAAACAAGGCGTTCGATTGCCTAATCGGACGTTTTTTGGTATGTTCTTTGGGAAAAGGCCTATTGGACAAAGGCAACGAGAACCCTTTACTCCTTTTTCCTAACCCCTTAATCAATGGATGATCGTTTTATAGAAGATCTAAAAAACAGAGTTGATATTGTTGAAGTTATTCGAAAATACGCGACTGTGAAAAAAACAGGTAAAAATTTCACGTGTAAGAGCCCTTTTAGGAACGAAAGGACTCCTAGCTTCTCTATCTCTCCAGAGAAGCAGGCATGGTATGATTTTGGTGTTGGAGAAGGAGGTGATGTGATTTCTTTTATTGAGAAGATCGAAAATTGCAGCTTTATTGAAGCTATTGAGTATTTATCCGATATGGTTGGTCTTGAAATTCCCAAAAGTACAAATCACCACTCAGGACCAACGAAAGAAACTAAAAAAGATATTTTTACCCTTCATAAAAGAGCGGCTGAGTATTTTGCAATACAGTTGCAAAAATCAAAGAAGGCTCTTGATTACAGTAAAAAAAGAAATATTTCAAAGGCAATGATTCGGGACTGGAACCTAGGATATGGAGGAACAGACAAAACAGGACTTACAAAATTTTTATTAAAGGAAGGGTTTGCAGAAAGTTTGATATCACAGTCTGGAGTTGCCTTTGAGAGAAGTTTTGGAAATAAGTCCATGATGGATCGGTTTAGTGAACGGTTGATCATTCCTATCCAAGAACCAAGAAACGGAGAAATTATTGCCTTTTCGGGGCGAGAAATTGAAGGAAATAAAAAAACGGCAAAGTACATTAATTCACCAGAAAATCCAGTTTATCACAAGAGTTCTACGCTTTTTGGGCTAGACAAGGCTCGCCGAGTGATTCGTGAAAAGGATGCCGTTATTCTGGTTGAGGGAAACTTTGATGTTATCTTTGCACATGATCGTGGGTTTTGCAATACCATTGCAACATGTGGAACAGCCCTTACAGAAGAACATTTACGAATAATAAAGCGTCTTACAAAAAATGTTTATCTGGCCTTTGACAGTGATCTTGCGGGGAAAAAAGCTACTCTTAAGGGGGTTGAAATGCTGCTTAAAATGGAGTGTAATCCTTATATTGTAGAGATCAGTGGGGCAAAGGATTTTGGAGAATTTCTAGAGAAAAAAGAAAATGCTAAAATATTGCAAAAAGTTATAAACACCGCTCCCAGAGCTATGGACTTCTTTTTTGAGCGGTTTTCTCTGAAATATCTAGATAAGGGTATAGAGGGTGAAACCAAATTTTTAGACACCTTTTTTTATTTCCTTGGACTTCTTTCTCGTCCGGTAGAGATTGACGATTTCTTGGTCCAAATTGCTCAACGAGTCAAAAGACCAAAAGCTATTATTGAGGCGGAGTTTTTGAAGTTTAAGGCGCAAAAAAACAAGTATCGTAAAGAAAAGTTCGTGGAGGAAACGAAGGTTAGCTTTACGCGGCAAGAGCACTTTGTGGGATTTCTTTTAGGAAACTGGGAGGTTTTTGCTTCTAAGATAGAGGCCAAAAAAGAAAAGGTTTTAGCCCTTTTGACCGAAAAAGAACCGTTAGTGATTTTACAGAAAAAAATTAACCATGAGGCATTGAATAAAGAGGAGGCACAAAAACTTCTTGGATGGGAAATGTATGGTCAAAATCTCTACGAAAGTACCAACTTAGACTTTTTAAAATCAGAGTTTAAGTGTTTTGCAATATATTTGCAAAAAGAGCGAATAGAGCAGGAAAGAAAGGAAAAAGCAAAAGAAATTCGAAAACAGTTGGGGAAATAACATTTCGAGTTGCTAGTTGAGGAGGCTTTGTTGATAATTAAAAAGATGATTTTATTAGAAAATAGAAAAGTTCGGTTTGATTACGAAATTTTAGAAACCCTAGAAGCAGGGTTGGTTTTAGCAGGTTGGGAAGTGAAATCCATTAAGGCGAAAGAGGCGAACCTTAAATCGGCTTGGATTAAGATAACCAGCGATGAAGCCTTTTTACAAAACTTCAAAGTGACCGCGTGGAAGTTTTCACAGGAAACCTTGGACTTACTTCGCCCAAGAAAATTATTACTACACAAACGGGAAATCGTCCGATTAGAGGCAAAAATGAAAGAAAAAAATCTTACGCTTGTGCCCTATAAAATCTATCTCAAAAAAGGAAGAATTAAGTGCGAAATATGTCTTGTTAAAGGGCGAAAACGACACGAAAAAAGGCAAGTTCTTAAGGAACGAACACAAAAAAGAGAGGCAGAAAAAGTGCTAAAAAACTTTAGATAGTTTTAGTGCTACGGTTTGTTTTGTAGTGGCCTTGGAGGAAGACTTGCGGTTAGGCTGGTGGGAATGTAAACAAATCGTTGAAAGCCTTTATTTACCATATACTGGGTTGTTTTTACCTTGGAGACAAATTCTTGCGTTTGAAGACGTGCTAGTTGTACATCAATTTGTTCTGTTTTTTGTAATAACTGTTTGTGTTTTTCAATATTTTGAGAAAGGGCGAAACCACGAACAGCTAAGGTATTCATTAGTGAAAGCTGAAGAATAAAGAGTCCGATAACGAGAACACCAAGCAGCGTGAAAAGCATTTTATGTGCTTGTGCTACCACTAAAGAAAGGTGAAATCTTTTTTTTCGAGTTCGAGGGGTCATTGATCAAATTTTAGAACAAAAAAACCAAAAATCAATTGGATTTTGCCTCTATTTTTCAGAAATGTGCTTAGTTCTTTTGCTAGATTGTACCTAATCCTCGGGAATAAGATTGTCCACATTATTTTTGTCCATAGCGAGGTCTTCAATACTATTTATTTTTTGAGTTCGGGCGAGCTGTGGGTTGTAACACTGGTAATAGATTTCAATTATTTTCTCAGTGGAAAGGGTTTGCGTCTTTAGTCCACAGTTTTCTAGCCCCGTCTTGACAACATTAACTCTTTCATCGAGTCCTTTTTTTAGACCTTTAAACTCCTTTCGTCGAGTAATGGCACTAAGTACTTTGTCATCAGGAGATATTTTTTCAAGAAATCGACGAATCGTTGACTTGTTTTCAGCGCGAGCAGGATTCATAGGGACAATTACAAAAAAACGCTTTTCCATAATATCAGCGTATTCTATAAGTTTACTGATATATTCTATGTACTCACCCATTTGAGCCTTAAGTAGTTCGTTTTGTTGCATCTTTGCTTTGTCTTTTAGTGACTCGATATAGTTCCCAATATCGAGCTTTCGTGACCGTAAAAGTATTTGTACGGGGAAATTTAGAGCATTTAAAAATCGTTGATAGGCGTACGTAATGGCGTTTTGTTCGTCTTCTGATTTTAGGTTAAAGTTTATGGAAGAAACCTCTAGAATAGCACGAAGTCCACCATCTTTTAAGACAAGCGTGTCATCGTGAACACTTGAAAATTCTAGGTACCGCTGCGTTGAGAGCAGTTTTTTCTTTTTAGCGTTTCTGACTGTATCTTTTTTCATGTTTTTTATTGGTGATCAATGAGAGCCGCAAGTTTTTTTATTTTGTTAGCTTCAACGGTTTTGGGGTTGGTGTTTGTTGTATTGTTAGCCTTTTCAAGGGGCGATACAAGTGTTGTCATAGAAATAAAGACATCACTGTTGGTCTGCCAGTATCGACGTGGTGCACGAAAAATACTTGCTTCGATAACCAGAAGAATAAATTTAAACAGTGGAAGCCCTTTTATTTTAACAAAGGCAAAGGCCACTGCTAAAAGAAAGGGAAGAGCGACTAAAATAATTTCGATTGTGTTAAGGGTATACCGCTTAGAAACACTGATAAAAATCATATACGAGATCCCCCCCCCCACGAAAAGCATGATAAGTTGTCGCAGTGTAATAAACCAAAGGATTTGGTCTTCTCGCTGGACATCTTGTGGTACTTTAAATTGCATCCAACGATTATATCACAGATTGACCGCATTGGAAAGCATCATTGTGAGGATTTTGACTGTTTTAGTTGACGATACGGTTATGTGTTTTAAAAAAGTGTATTTTTTCAGATTAAACCTCCAAGAGCTTCACTTTTCGCATTCCAACACCAACGCCAAATTCAATACGAATGACGTATTTTTTCCCACTAAAACAGGATTGGGCTTCGGGAGAGATTTTGTTAATCCATTCCGAAAAACAAGAAACCGTAGCGTCTTCGGCTATTTCATTAAATCCTTTAGCAAAAAATTCATTTGGCTCTTTGAGTCGGTAGAAGTCAAAGTGAGCAAAGGCTCTTTTATTAGTATGATACTCATTAACGTAGGTATATGTCGGAGAAGCTATTGTACACTGAACGCCTAAGTTTTTGATAATTTCTCTGACAAAAAATGTTTTTCCAGCCCCCAACCCTCCTTCAAGAGAAACAGAAAAATCAGGTGTTGTTTCAAGGATCTTGGCCATTTCTTTGGCTATATTTTGGCTCATTTCAATATTATGGGCGGTCGTACTTATTAGGGTTTTCATGTTGTCTTTTTTTAGTCTTCCTCTAAAATTCTTCCGTAATTTACCGAAAACTAAATGAAAATACAATTCCATGGCGATCGATATTTCTCTATTACGGGGAAAAACGTTAAATGTCTTTTTGATCCATCAGAAGAAGCAACTGAAACCGCTGATTTTGCTACATTTTCCAGCCTTTCCGATAAAACGAAAGTGGAAACAAAAAAAAATATAGCCCTACCAGGTGAGTTCGAAATTTCAGGAGCACTTATTAACACATTTTATTCCGATAACAATAAAAATCTTATTACCAAGGTGGTTTTGGAGGAAGTTGTCATGCTTCATTTTGGAGCGATTAAGGAGCTTCCAACAACAGACTTATTTGAAAGTTTAGGGGAAAATATCGATTTAGTCTTCGTAAATCTTTCAGACGATCTCAATGAAAAAAAGGCAAAAGACCTCATCGAAAAAATTGAACCAAGAATGGTTGTTCTTGGTGGGGATAAAGCCTATTTCCCCAAAATGGTTGAAAACATGGGAGCTAAAACAAGAGAAGAAAATCCTTTGAAAATTTCGAGATCAGGGTTATCAGACGAAAAAACAGAAGTGGTAATTTTGCCTTTGTAGACATTATTATAAGTAAAAAAGAAGACTTATTCTAAAAAGTATAAAAAACTTTGACAAAACATGAATAGTTTATAGATTTCCTAGGCGGTGCATTCTAATATACGTGAAGCCCGCACTTTAAAAAACTTACAACATGGCACATAAAAAAGCAGGTGGTTCGTCCAAAAATGGTAGAGACTCGGTCGCTAAACGACGTGGCGTCAAACGGTTTGGAGGGACAGCGGTAAATGCTGGTGAGATCATTATTCGACAAAAAGGAACAAAGTTCCGACCTGGTGAAAATGTAGGAATGGGAAAGGATTTTACCATATTTGCAACGAAAAAAGGAATTGTAACCTTTACGGAGAAAGCGGTTCGAAGGTTTGACGGACGAAGATATACACGGAAGTTTGTAAATATCGTGCCGGCTGCTTAGTGGCAAATTTCAAAGATTATAAAAGGAAAAAACCTTGAAAGAGGTTTTTTTTATATGACAAGTTTGGTGTAAATCGATACCATACATTTGTGAAAAAAGTACTATTGTTTTGGGGTTGTATTGTTCCTGTGATAACACAGGCATTTTTTAGTTCCACTGATAAGGTTGATACTCTTGAGCAAACAACGGTTGCTATTGTTGAGGGTGATTTTTTAGATGTTACGATCACTCAAAAAATTCAGGGGAAAGCAACGATAAAACCGCTATTCGCCCTTCCAGCTTCAGCAGAAGATGTCCATTTTTTTGTTGAGGGAGCGGGGAAGCCCCTTGAAATAGTTGAAGGACAAGAACGGTTGGAACTTCTTTTTCAGCAGGCAAAAAAAATAGGGCGTTCAGAACTTCTTCGGTTTGGTTCCCCAAAATGGCCATATCTCTTTTCAGGCAAGTCGTTTACCACAGTCGAAGATGTGCCCACGGTGACGAAGTTAAAGTATCGGATTAAGCTCGACTTTCTCAGTGATATTTTTTATGCAGAACTACCAGAGGCAAAAGGCATAGTAACGCTTGTTGTAAACCGTAGCAATAAGGTTTATCATCTCCTTCCAATTTGTAACAATAAGGGAAAGGTAGCCCGAACTGATCACCAAATTGTTTGGCAAGGAGTTTGCTCACAGCCTGAAAATTTTCGGTTTTACTTTTCGGAAGTCCCCAATCCAACACTAACCTATAAAACCGAAGAGGCCACCTATTTTGCACATTTACTCGATATGGATCAGCTTCAAAAGTACGACAAAATTCACTTTATTATCGATAAATCGGGATCTATTTATGGAACAAAGTGGGGAAAAGAAAAAGAAGTTTTACAGCAGATACTTGGACGCTTCCCAGCTTCAAAGGAAATTAAGGTCGACTTTTTTGATGAAGTGGTTCGTCCATTTAATGAAACCTTCGTTCCCAATACGAGAGAAAATCAGAAAAAACTGACAACCTATTTTTCAGCAACGACACCACTTGGGAAGACCGATGAAAGTTTCTTGGAAGAGATTTATACAAAAAGTGATGCGAATACTCTTATTGTCTTATTGGGAGACTTCGCCACGGTTAATCCAAAAGAAACCTGGTGGAAAACCAATCCTAAAAATCCTTTTGTTATTCTTTCTTTTGGAGAAAATGAGTTACTCGCACTTTGGACAAGGACAACAGGTGGTTTTTTCTTATCTTTGTTTGAATCAACTGATTTTGTAAAACAGGCTACTTTTTGGAAGAAATTTAAGGCTATTTTTAAGCCTTTTTTAGTTAAAAATATAGCTTCCCAATTTCCCCATGAACAAGAATTTCTCCCCTATCAACAAACATCGTATGCAGAGGGAATATCCAATTTTTTTATAAGTCGATCTTTTATTTCAAATAAGGGGACTTCTAATACAACCGCTTCTTTTCTTCCACGTCTTTGGGGACAAAGAAAACTTGGTAGTTTGGTGCGGAAAAAGCTTAGAGAGGGGATATTGAGTGTTACGGAAAAAGAGGCTATTCCCTCTATTGCAAAGGTTTTTGGGATTGGGGTTGAAGAAGAGGGGGTGAATAATTTCAAGATACTTAGCAACCTAGAAACACCAGATGTTCTTGGAGTTTTGGATAATCTGCGAAGTAGTTATTTTGTTGATCACATCCCCTACTATCAAGAGGGACTTCATCGATATTCGTATAACTTTATATCACTGCCGAGTGAACTTTCACTTCAGCCATTTGGAGAGGCACAAAAGCAACTTTTTATCCGTTTTCCAGATATTTTTGCAGAACCTTTCGCTCAAGCTCCAAAAGGGGGAGGGATTAGTTTCTGTCACGAGCGTAAACGATGTATAACGATTGCTTCGGGGGGGCGAGAACAACCTCAAGAGGCTGACAAACTTTACTGGCGTGGTTATTTTTTAGATCATTGGGCGAATGCGTATATTCAGCCACTCGCCGAAAAAAATATTTACCTCTTATCTGAAGAGGGAAACCCTTTGCCTGATGATCCTATTACTCGATCAGAATTTGTAAAAATGGTTGTGAAATATCAGTATGGGGGAACGCTCCCTTTGGTGGAAAATGAAAAAAAATTTAGCGACATTACCGATGAAACCCTAAGTAAAATGGTTGCTATTCTGGTTGAGAAAGGGGTAATTCGTGGTTATGATGATGGAACTTTTCGTCCCCAAAGGACTCTTTCTCGAGCAGAAGCGGTGAAAATTTTACTCGCTATGAATGGAGAACGAGAGCCAGAAAACTACAAGAAACCGGATGTCCTTGCCTTTCCAGATATTGGTGGATGGGAGACTTTTTGGGTGACTTTGGCCAAGACCAAAAAAATGGTTAAAGGCTATGACAATGGAAATTTTGGTCCACATGACGCCCTGACCCGAGGACAGGCAGCAAAACTAATTATTGAGAATTTTAAATGAATATTTGTATTTACGGCTATGGATTAGAGGGACGGTCAACGGAAACATTTTTAAATAAACATTTTCCTGAGTCAGACCTAACGATTGTGGATGAAAAAGTTAAAGGAGCCGAAACTTTTGAGCCCGAAAAATATGATCTTATTTTTGTGTCACCAGGAATAAACCGACAACAAAAAATTGAGAAAAAGTACTGGCAAAAGTGCACATCTCAGATTGAGTACTTTTTTTCACTCCTTACAGAAGAAAAGCGGAAACGAGTCATTGGTATTACGGGTTCCAAAGGGAAATCAACCACGACAAAATTGTTGACAGAATTTTTAAGAGCCACGGGATTTGAAGCTCAATCGGCTGGAAACTTTGGCGTTCCATTTTTGGACGTTCTTGATGATTTTGTAGCGGGAAAAGTGGATTACATTATTGCTGAAATCTCCAGCTACCAGGCAGAATTTCTACAAAAGTCACCTCATATTAGTATTTTTTTAAGTTTTTTCCCAGAACACCTTGATCGACATGGATCAAGTGAAGCCTACTTGTCGGCGAAGGCTAATTGTTGGCGCTATCAACAGGATGGAGATTTTCTTGTTTTTCCAGAAGTTTTAGCACCATTTACAGCACTAAAAGCCCTTTGTCCTAATGATAATCGACTTATATTAGCCCCCCCGCTTTCGCCTACTTATTTTGCGGAAGATTCGGTTTTTAGAGCCGATCATTTTTGTCAAAACTTCGGTGTTATTCCGACCGTTGCTCAAATTCTGAATATTCCTGAGCATGAACAGACACTTAAAAAAGTAACGGACAAGTTTGTCGGATTGCCACATCGATCGGAGTTTGTTGGGGAAAAGTTAGGGATGAAATTTTACAATGACTCAATTGCAACAGCGCCGAAAGCAACAGCGAGTGCACTTCATTTTTTCAAAGACAAGGTTGGATATTTATTTCTTGGAGGGGAGAATGGAGGTGATAGTTTTGATGAACTACTGTCAACGATTAAAAAAAGAACCCCTTGTGTAAAAATTTTTGTAACCCAATCTGGGATTACTCCTTTTTTTGAAGCATCAGCAAAGAAACTGAATTTTCGAAATTATGAAATCGTATCAGACTTTAAAACTGCCATGGAACAGATAAAAGAAAAACCGCTTAAGGGGAAAATAACACTTCTTTCACCAGCGGGAAAAAGCTTTGATCAGTACCGTAATTACGCTGAGAGGGGTGATCATTTTCGGAAAATGGTGGCGGAAATTTAACGACAAAAAAGAAATATAAAGAATTGACTTTTGTAAATCTTTGGTGAGAATCGCGAAGAATTTTAACTAACTAAAAATTGTGATGACAACTCAACAAGATGATTTTTTGGCTCAGATACTAGCAACGGAAAAAACAGCCGCTAAAAAAATTGAAGACGCAAAAGAAAAAATTCGTCTCGATAAGGTTCGGTACGAAAAAATGCTTTCAGAAAAATTAGAGAAGAAGTTGAGTACGGCAAGAGAGAAAGCAAAAGAAAAATTACAGGCTAAGCAGGTAGAAGCAAAAGAGTTGTATAAGACATTTTTAGCGGAAGCAAAAAAAGAAGTTGAGTTTCTTGAGAAGGAGGTGGCAAAAAAAGAAGAAAAGGTGCTTGTGGCTGCGAAAGCAATGTTTTTGAGTGATATTATCTAAACTAATAATTAACCATGGCAAAAGTTGCACTACAGAAAATACGCGTTACAGGGTTAAAGAACCACTATAAAATTTTAATGCAAGAACTTCATCAAAAGGGGGTTTTGCAGGTTGTTGAGAATGAGGATTTTAAGACCAAATCTTCTGCTGGAATAGATAAGCATTTTGGAGTTTTTGATTTAGCACGAATTGAGTTTGCGCTTGATTTTCTTGCCCCCTACGAAAAACCAAAATCAAAATTAGAAAGTTGGCTATCGGGAGGGAAATTAGTAATTTCAGAAAAAGAAGCTAAACGGCGGTTAAATGAGTTTTCATCTATACATGAACAGGTTATAGAGGATTGTGAAAAACTCGAAAGCAATCTTGTAAAAGCGGAGAATGAGCTTCAAAAAGTACCAACAAAGGAAGCTCTTGTTAGCCATATTTTGAAACTTAAAAGTCCCATTGCCAAAGATTATACCACAAAAGAAACGATAACATGGATTATAAAGGTTTCCTCCAAAGTAAAAAAAGATTTTTTAGCAAAGATCGCAAGCGAATCAAACCTAATTGATATCAGTATTTTGTCGGATGACAGAGTTTCTATGTTTTTTCGAGTAACCTCATTTTCACGACTAAAGGAAAAGACAGAGGCTATTTTCAATGACTTTAGTGTTGAACTGGTAGACATTTACACTGAGCTTTCTGTATTTGAAGGAAAGACGGTGAAAGAGGTGCGTACGATATTACAGGAACAGCGGATTGAGCTAGAATCACGGATAAAAAAATACAAAACGGAAGCGAAAGTGCTTGCAGAAAATCTGGATAATCTAAGAATTCTTTTTGATTACAACAGTTGGAGAAAAACAAAGAATGATCTCCAGCAAAAAATTTTTCGATCAGAGCGGACATTTGCTTTTGAGGCATGGCTTCCAAAAGAGGATTATAAGGATTTGGAAAAATGGATTCATCATGTTTTTGTTGGAGAGGTGTCTATTGAGAAAATTCGAGCAGCCAAGGGAGAGGAATCGCCTGTTTTATTGAAAAATGCTCCAGGTATCGATTCGTTTGAATCCGTGACAGAAATGTACGCTATGCCTGGGAAGTCAGATACTGATCCAACCCGGTTTGTGGCTTTCTTTTTTACAGTCTTCTTTGGACTCTGTCTTTCTGATGTTGGGTACGGACTTATTCTTTTTGCCGTAGCTATGTTTTTTCTTGTTTTTGGAAAATTTGACTACACGGGAAAGAAGGCTCTTCGACTTCTAGCTATTTGTGGAGGGGCGGCTATTATTGGGGGTGTAGCGCTTGGTGGATATTTTGGAATGTCACCAGAGTACGCGCCATCGTTTTTGCTCAACAGCGAAGGAAGTTTTAAGGGGCAAATCCTAAACCCAACAGAAGAACCTATTAAACTCTTGGGATTGGCACTCGGACTTGGAGTGCTCCAGCTTCTTGTTGGACTGGCTATCGCCTTTTTTGTAAAAATTAAAAACAAATCCTATGTTGAGGCTTTTGCTGACTCAGGAACTTGGTTTGCGTTTATTCTATCTATTTTAGTTTTAGCTGGGAGTTCTTTTATTGGAATTGACCAAGCTGTGGCACTCAAAGCGGTTTATTTCTTTGCCCTACTTTTAGTAATTACGCAGGGAAGAGCTCAGAAAAGCTGGATCATGAAACTTCTCTTGGGGCTTTATGCTGTGTATGATGGAGCGACATCATACCTTTCAAATTTCTTGAGTTATGCTCGTCTGATGGCGTTGGCAATTGCTACGGGGGTAGTGGCTCTTGTGATGAATACGATCGCTATTATGATCTATCAAATGATTCCTTCTCCAATAGTAGGAGTAATTGTAGCGGTTTTGATTATTCTTTTTGGACACTTTTTAAACTTCGCGCTCTCACTTTTGGGAGCTTTTATTCATACGGCACGTCTTCATTTTATTGAGTTTTTTGATAAGTTTTATACAGGCGGTGGCTCAAAATTTATTCCTTTCAAGAGAACAACAAGGTATATCTTTTTTCGGTAGCCTGTTTTAATTGCAAGGAATAGAACGTCACTTATTAAAGGAGAAACACATTAACGGAAAAAACCTTTTTTCAGGTTGACAATTGATATGAAATACCAAGAATGTTGCTGAATTTTTCAATTTTTTAATCTTTATATTGAACATGGAATCAGGAATTGTACTTGCCGTTATCGGAGCTGCTGCCTCAGCAGTACTTGGAGGAGTTGGATCTTCTATTGGAATGGGGATTGCTGGAGCAAAAGCGACAGGCGTTGTGGCGGAAAAACCAGACCTTTTTGTTAAAGCGATGACCATGACCGCTCTGCCAGGTTCTCAGGCTATTTATGGATTGCTTATTGCCTTTATGATTTACCTACGAATACAAGGGGCAACAGAAATTTCGACAGAAAACGGGATGCAGTTTCTGTTTGCAGGTATGTTGATGGGATTTGCGGGGCTTTTCTCAGGTTGGTATCAGGGACGAGTAGCGGCTGGAGGAATTGGTGCTATCGCTCGGAATGAATCACTTCTAGTGAGTGCCATTATTTTGGCGGCATTGGTTGAAACTTCAGCTATCTTCGGTTTGTTGATGGCCTTCCTTTTCTTACCAACACTTTAAGTTTAGAAAATATTACGAAAAAACTGTTTATTAAAAAGATATAATTATGGCCTTACAGGATATTCTCAAAAAAATCTTAGCGGACGCAGATACCGAGATTGAAAACCTTCAGAAGCAAGCTGAAAAAGCTAAAAGAGGGCTTGATGAAGTCGCTGAGAAGAAGGAAAAGAAAGAGCTTACCGTATTAGAAAAACATACAGAGGAGGCTCTGGCGTCAATCGAAACCAAAATTAAGTCTATGGGAAGACGAGAAAAGGCAAAGATAGTGCTTCAGAAGAAACGTGAAATTGTTGAGGGACTTCTTTGTAAACTACAGAAACATTTGGAATCTTTGGAAGATGCGGCTTACGCAAAGGTAATAAAAGCTCTTTTTGCAGAAATTCCCGATAAGGAGGGCGTTCTTTTGGTGCCTAAAAACAGAGTTTCTGTTACCCAAAAAAATATAGGAGAGTCTGTAACAGTTAAACCGAAAGAAGATATTACTGGAGGATTTATTTTTAAATCTAAAAAAGGGGGGGTAATTGATAACTCCTTTCAAAATCTCATTCACGGTGAATTTCGGTCTCAACTTGAAATTTACTTTACCGAACAACTGAAATTTATCTAAAAAATTGAAACAGAGTCGTTAATTTAAACGCTTCAACTAAATAAAAAAACTATGAGTAATTTATTCATTGCTGGACAAATTCGGGCACAAGAAGCGAAACTGCTCAATCTTAATCGACTCGATCGCATGATCGGAGCAGATTCCCCCGAGGCAGCTTTCCGCGTTATGTCAGAGCTTCAGTATGCGGAGTATCTAGATGACAAGACAACGTCAGAAAACTTTGAAACCGTCATTCAACAAGGATTGTTAGAAACAAAAGAATTACTGATGGCTGGTACAGAAAATAATCAGGTGCTTCGATTTATTTGGCTTCGGTTTGATATTAACAATATAAAACGAGCCTTAAAATTAAAATTATTAAAAGGACTTTCAGCAATCGATGACTTTACTCAAGCAAATGGTTTTTCCAATCTAGGGAAATGGGGACAAGAAAAACTTGAATCAATTGTTTTTCAGAACAAATTTACGGATATTGAAACGCCTCTGCAACGAGCAATTCAGGAAGCTTCAACGCTTTATGAAAAGAAAGGCAAACAGTTTCAATTTGTAGAATACGCATTGGATCAGGCTTATTTTTCTATCTTAAAGCAGATTGTAGATACGGTAGGAACTCCTTTCGCTTCTCGTCTTTTTACGTTACTGGTAGATCAGACAAACTTTAAAAATATAGCTCGATCGGTTCTTATTCGTAGAGAAAAGGTTGAGAAAGAGGTCTGGATTCCCTTTGGAAACCTTTATTACGGGGAAGTAGCCGATATTGAAAGGGTATCAGATTTTATAAAATGGGCAGAAAAAACGCCATTTTCATCTATTGTTGAAAATTTTACAGAAGGCGAAAATACAGAAAATTTAGTGATGCTAGAGAAATATTTGGATAAGCAGTATCAATCGTTTTTAGAGAACTCGGTACTTGGCGAAATCGACACTATCCAGATTCCATTTGTTTATATGGAAAAACGTCTTCAGAACTCACGATTGTTAAAGTTCATTATGTTTGCCAAGTTTCATGGACTTACACCAGATGAAATATATAAAACAGTAGAAAAATTTTAACTATGGAGGATCAATTTAAGTTGGCAGTCGTTGGGAATGAAAGTTCAGTTTTAATTTTCCGAAGTTTAGGATGCGAAACACATGGTGTCTTTAATCAAGAAGTCGCTCAAAAAGAGGTAGAAAGACTTTTCAATGCTAACCTTGGTGACGAGAATAAAACAGCGGAATATGCGGTTATTTTCGTGGAAGAGATGTACTATAAATCTTTCCCTGAAGACCTTATTGAAAAATTTACGAAGCGAGCGCTTCCAGCCGTTATTCCAGTCCCTTCAACAAATACGGATGATCCAGATTTTGCGAGTAATCGACTACGAAAGATTGTTGAACGAGCGGTAGGAAGTGATATTTTAGGATAGTACTTACTACGTTTTTACAATTTTCAAAGTGAGAGTAATCTATTGAGAAGTATTCTTTTAAAAAGTTTGAACACACACTATTATACCGGTTCTCGGTTTACCTGTTTTTATCACAATGTTTTGCTGGGGGATATGTTTTAACACGCTAACGATTAATCGTAGTCCCTTCTAGTATTTTCCCTTTAATTATTGGCACTAAGTCTTTTCTAGAGCAACCTTTTATGATTTGAGTAAACTCTCTTATGACACTAGGCCTCTCCTGATCCTGCACACTATCTTTGGGGCAAGATGACGTAGGTGAAAAGTTGTTTCTTTGGACAGTGTGGTGTGGTCTATGCTATAATAAAGCGAAAATGTGGTTAAATATTTTATTACTGGTTCTGGGGATTGGGATTTGCATCGGTGTCATGGCGTGGATTGTTTTTCTTATTCGTCGACACTTTGAGTTACAGCGGTCGGTCAATTTTACTTTTATGGAAGTGCGAATTCCCAAAAAAGACTCCAAAGAAGATATTGAAAAAGATCGAGACCAAGTCTCCGAAGTGCGGAAAGTAACCGCCATTGCGGAGAATTTTTACGCTTCACTTAATGGGATTTATTCCAGTCAGTACAAAACTTTTTTCACACAACAGGATTTTCTTTCCCTTGAGTATATCGCCACAGAAGGAAACATTAAATTTTTTATCGGTTGTCCTCGTGATATACAGGATCTAATCGAGAAAAAAATTACCAGTTTTTATCCCGAAGCCGTCGTAGAAGAAAAACCAGCACCAAAACTATTTTCACCAAAAACCTATCAGTCAACGGGATATTTGGTGATGAGTAAGCCGTATTTTTATCCGATTAAAACCTATACACAGTTTGAGTCATCTGATCCGATTAATAATTTGCTAAACGTACTTTCACAGGCTTCTGATGAAAATGGAAACAGTGCGGCGATTCAGTTTATGATTCGTCCCGCGAAATCAGACTGGCAACAAAAAGCTCGTGATTTTGCCAAAGAACTCTCAACAGGGAAAAAAAGTGTGGCGTGGTGGAATCCTCTTTCGATTTTAGGAAAACTATTTGAAGTGATTATTCGTGGAGCTCCTGAGGAAAATAATTCTGATAGTGGTGAGGATAGAAATGAATCGCAGGAGCTGACCAAGATGATGGAGGAGAAAGCTGAAAAGCATGGGTTTGAAACCATTATTCGGTGTGTAACCTCCTCGCCGGAGAAACGGACAGCCGAAACCAATCTCTCCAATATTCTTTCTGGGTTTTCTCAGTATGGGAGTCCGAGTCTGAATGAGTTTGATCCGACAACCTACCATATGAAGCGGTCAATGTTGCGGAACTTTTTATTCAGATCGTTTCGGCGATCATGGCGACCTCAGCACAAGATGTTGCTTTCGACCGAAGAAGTGGCCTCACTTTTTCATTTTCCGCATACGAAATACAATAATATTCCAGCCGTGAAATGGCAAAACTACAAGATCGTCAAGGCACCACAAAATGTTCCCAAGGAAGGGCTTCTGCTCGGACATAATGTTTATCGAGGCGTTGCCCAACCAATTTACATGAAGAGAGAAGATCGGTTCCGACATTTCTATGTAATTGGACAGACGGGAACGGGGAAATCATCGATTTTTCAGACCATGATTCGTCAGGATCTAAATAATGGTGATGGGTTATGTGTGATTGATCCGCATGGAAGTTTGATTGAAGATCTTTTGCCCTTTGTGCCTAAAGAACGAGTAGATGATGTGATTATTTTTGATCCTTCCGATCTCGAACGACCAATGGGATTAAATTTACTAGAAGCCGAAACCGATGAAGAACGAGATCTCGTCGCGCTTGATGCGATGAATATTATGATCAAAATGTTTGATGAAGAAACCTTTGGACCACGTATTCAGGATTATTTCAGAAACGGGTGCTTGACTCTTATGGCGGATCCAGAAGGCGGTTCGTTGACGGATATTGTCCGACTCTTTACGGATGACGCATTTCAGCGATCAAAGGTCAAACACATTACCAATCCGGTGGTAAAAGCCTTTTGGACAAAGCAAATGGCCAAAACTGGGGCACGAGAAAAACAAGAAATGATTCCGTATTTTGCGGCAAAGTTTGGAGCTTTTGTTACCAATTCAATGATGCGAAATATTATCGGACAAACAAAATCTTCTTTTGATTTTTCAAACGTGATGCAGGAGAAAAAAATTCTTTTTATGAACCTTTCCAAGGGAGCGACAGGGGAAATAAACTCAAAACTTTTAGGGCTAATTATCGTCTCAAAAATTCAGATGGCAGCGCTCCGTCGACAAAAATTATCGGTGGCTGATCGAAAAGATTTCTTTCTCTACATCGACGAATTTCAAAACTACGTTACCGATTCGATTGAATCCATTCTTTCTGAGGCACGGAAATACCGACTCTCCCTCAATATCGCCCATCAGTACCTGTCGCAAATTGATACCTCAAACCAAAAGAAAGGCGTGAACCTAAAAGATGCTATTTTTGGAAATGTGGGAACAATGATGTGTTATAAGATTGGGGCACAGGATGCCGAACCCATGGCGAAAGAAATGGCACCTACTTTTACCGATCAGGATTTGGTCAATATTGATAAATATAAGGCCGTCATGAAACTTTCGATTGATACGCAACCCTCTCAGCCCTTTTCGATTACCCCTTGTAATCCATACCTTGAAACGGGGAATGAAAAAATGGCAAAAGCGCTTAAACAAATTTCACGGCTGACCTTTGGACGAAGTCGAAAGTTCGTCGAAAAGGAGATTTTTGCTCGTTTAGATGTCTGAAAAATGAGTTTATACTTTCTAGAATAGCCCCCTTTTATAAAGAGAAGAACTAATGTTTAAACAAAATCTGTTTTAACTGTCTCAACATTTCATCTAAAAAGGCCTCATCTATCCCTTCTACTAGACCACTTCTTAACATTGAGATTTCCTTTCTTAGGCAGCCATTAATAAAGGCTTTGATGGTTGGGAATTTATTTTCTAACTTACTTTCCACACAACCTTCAAGATGAGGATACTTTTTAAATAATGCCTCTAACATACCAAACTGTGTTAGTATTTGGTCAAAAGAAACAGTGTATCCAACTAAGCCAAAAATTTTTCCTAGTTGCTCTGAGTTATTCGCTTTATATAAGGCATAAACAAATGTCCGTGGATCATTCGTTTTCCCAAAAAATAGTTCTTCTAGTTCTAGTTTAGGAAGGGCTTCATCTATAATTGGAGTAAACTCACTGCTCTGACATTCAGCTTTTAAAACTTTCTTCAACGCCTGTACTAATATTTGTGTATCCGACAATTTACGTAAACTTTTTGGAGAACCGTCTTTAGAAAGCGAAAACACTTCTGCTGGACCTAAAACTTGATCTAAATCACCGATACTAAGTTTACTTGAACCCATTGTTATTGTTTTTGAGTGTTAAATTCAATGTAATAATAAATGGATTCCACATATCTGTCAACTTATTTTTATAGTGCAGATAAAAGCTTTTCAATTCC